>NZ_JBIAHP010000001.1:0-145616 GCF_042870715.1 Streptomyces sp. NPDC006463
CGCCCCGACCCCCTGGCAACGACCCCGCCTACTAGACACCCTCGCAGTCGGCCACCCGCACCGCTCCAAAGGGCCCGAACGGATCCGTGCAGGTGAGAACCGGTACATGGAGGCGATATCGGGCCTTTTGCAGGCTACTAGCCCGGCTCGTATGTGGCGTGGACCCTATGGGGCGAGTCACCACCAAGGGCCCCGAATCTCACGCCGTGTGACCACGCATACCCCTTCTGCGGGGTGGTCGAAATCGGACTAAACGCCTGAATCAAAGGAAACTGGGCATCATGGGCACCTTTTCGAGCGCCCCCTCGACCCGGCGAAGCGCCTGAGGTTCAGTGTTCGGCCCATCGTGCAGCCAATTCGGTTCGGTTGGCGTAGCCGAGCTTGGCGAGGACCTTGCGGACGTGGCTTTCCACCGTGCGTTCGGAAATGAACAGGTCGGCGGCGATCTGGCGGTTCGTACGGGCCCGGGAGGCAAGCTCGGCGATCTGGCGTTCGCGCGGCGTGAGCGGGTCGGTGTTGTCTCGCTGGGCGGCGATTTCGCCGATGAGGCGTACCGCGGCGGCGGAGGTGCCGGGCAGGTCGAGCTGGTCGGCGATCGACAGGGCCTCCCCGGCGAATGCGGCCGCATCCGCGAGGGCTCCCTTGTCGCGTTCGACTGCGGCGAGGTCCAGGCAGGTCAGCGCCACGTACGGCCGCGCGCCGAGGGCCCGGTTACGGATCAGCGCCTCGCGGAGCAGTTCCTCTGCTTGTGACAGCCGACCGGCGGTCAGGGCAAGACGGCCGAGGTCGCGGCTGACCGTGCCGGAGAAGTACGCCGTGGGCGTGCCGAGCGCTCCTGGGTACGGCTGGAACAGCGCGAGCTGGCCGTACACCAGCCGCGCGGCCTCCGCATCGCCGGCCAGGCCGATCAGGTCGACCAGGTTCAGCAGCACCGCAGGCCACGGCGGGTTCGTCATCGGGAAGGGAAGCAGCGGGCGCAGCCGGTCGTAGGCCTCCAGCGCCTCGTCCCGCCGCCCGGCGAGGAACAGCGCCCGTGCCCGCGCGGACAGGATCAGCGGGTGCCTCGGCGCCCGGTCGAGGTCAGGCCACATCTCCTCGGACAGTTCTGCCGCGTCGCCGCGCACCAGGGCCAGCTGTTGCTGCAGTACGTAGCTCAAGGCGGTCGCGGACTGGTCTCCGCCGGCCCGGGCGAGCTCGGTGGCCTCCTCGTTCCAGCGGCGGGCCTCGGCGAACCGTCCTTCCTGTACGGCCCGGGCCGCGCTGACGCGCAGCAGGTGCCAGCGGGTCAGCGGCAGCGGGGAACGGGCCACGACGGCCTCGATGCCGCGGATCGCGTCATCCACCAGGTCCAGCCGGCCCAGCAGGTATCCGGCCTGGACGCGCCACTGGTGGCCCAGAACGGCGGCGAGCGGGTCGCAGAGTCGCTCGGCGTGGGACACGGCCAGTTCGCCCAGGCGCAGGCGTTCGCCGGTGTCGTCCGGATGCGCCAGGGTCATCTGCACCGCCCGGGCGGCGTCGAGTCCGGCCCGCAGGTCACCGGTGGTCTCGGCCAGTTCGAGGGCGGCGCGGGCGTGCTCGGCCGCCTCCTCGGGTGCGTCGAGTTCGGCGGAGGCGGTGGCGAGCTGGGCGAGGAGCCGGGCACGCATCGCGTCCGGCAGGTCCTTGACTGCCAGGGCCACCCTGCACAGCCGGGTGACGGCCTGTGCGGCCTGGGGGAACGTGACGCCCTGCAGGACCAGGGCGACCTCGGCGAGCAGGGCCGGCCGGCCGTTCGCCCTCGCCGCGTCGGATGCCTCGTCGCAGTGGCGCAGGCTGGCGTCGTAGCGCCCGGCAAGGTATTCGGCGCGGGCCAGGTCGATGAGGGCCGGGGCGCGCTGCGGGTCCGCCGCATCGAGTACGGCGGCGGCGTCCGCCAGGTGGCGGGCGGCATCCGCGTAGGCGTGCCGTTCGCGGGCCAGGTCCGCGGCGATCCGTGACCAGTGCGCGGCGGCGGCGCGGTGCCCGGGCTCCGTGCCGGACCGTCGCCAGTGTGCCGCGATACGGGCCGCCTCGGCAGGGTTCCCGGCCTGCTCCAGCGCCCGCGCGGCGGCCCGGTGCAGGGCGCGGGCGGTCGCAGGGGTGGTTTGGCCCAGCACCTCATCGCGTACCAGATCGTGGGTGAAGCGGTAGGTGCGACCGGCATCGGTGGCCCTCGCCGCGGTGAGGACGCCGGCGTGCCATGCCGCTTCCAGCGCCTGCGCGACAGCTGTCTCGCCCGGTTCCGGCAGGACCGCGGCGAGCTGAGCGGCGTCCAGTCGCTCGCCGAGCACGGCCGCGGCCCGTATGACGTCGCGCTGCTCGGCGGTGAGCCCGGCCAGCAAGCCGCTGACGACCGTGTCGAGATTGCTCGCGTGTGTGCGCAGCGCGGTGACGAGAAGGGGCAGACCACCGGTCCGCCGGTATGACTCCGCCGCGTCCGCCTCGCCGACGCACCGTGCGACTTCCTCCCGAGTGAAGGGCGCCAGGCGCAGTGTGGCCGCCCCGTAGCGGCCCAGGTCCGCGAGCGCGCCGGCGTTTTCCTCGGGCACTGGTTCCCGGAAGGTGCCGAGGACGAACAGTCCCGACTCTGCGATCTCGCCGGTCAGTTGTCGCAGCAGGTCGAGGCTGGCGGCGTCGGCCCAGTGCAGGTCCTCCAGCAGGACGGCCAGGGGGCGTTCGGCGGCTGCCGTGGTCAGCGCCTCACTCATCCGGGCCAGCTCCAGGAAGCGCACCGCCGCCGCGTCGGCCGGCACCATCGCACCCCACGGCTGCTGTCTTCCCGTGCCCCCGGCCCCCGGCGGCTCGGCTGTCCGGGGGCCGGGGACCCCGGCGGTGACCCCCGCGAGGCGCAGCGCGCGCTGCCATGGCCACAGTGGCGGCGCCACGGCGTCCCTCGGGCAATTGCCCCGTACGACGGTGAAACGCGGGGCGGCGGCATGGCGGCGCAGCGCCTCGGCCGCAAGGGTGCTCTTGCCGATGCCCGCCGGTCCCGCGAGCAGCACCACGGATCCGGAGCCCCGCGCGGCGGCCCCGATCTCTTGGGCGAGGATCGCCAACTCGGCCGCCCGACCGACGAATTCGCTTTCCACCTCGGCAGTATCCCGCAGCGCGCCCCGTGCGGCCGACGGCTTCTGCGTACCACGGTTCAGTGGCAGTACTGATGTGCCGGGCGGTCTGCGGGGGCCACCGTTGGCGGTACGCACCTCACGGAACGCACCCGAAGGAGAACACCATGGTGAGGAACACCGTGCGGCGGACGGCCCGCGCGGCGGCAGGCCTCGGCGCCACACAGGCCGGTGCCCTCCGGGGTTTCACGGGCCCGGCCCGGGCAGCCGCAGTACCCGACGGCGTCACCTGCCTGATCAAGCCCGATCGCGCTCGGGGCCCCGTGTGCCTCGACGTCGCGAACCGGACCACGGCCCACGGCACGGACGTCCTCCAGGGCACGTGCTGGAACGGCCCCGACCGGCTGCGGCACGTCGACGTGCCGCGTTAGGAGGAGACACCACGATGCGAGCACACCTGACCGCCGTCCTCGCGGCAGCCGTCACGGCCCTCGTCCTGACCGTGGCCGGTTGTCAGATCACGGTCGAGGACGACAAGGCCCCGAAGGACCCGGTGCCCTCCGCCCCTCGCCCCGAAGGCCCGAAGAACCCCATCCCGAACAACCCCGTCCCCAAGGTCCCCACACCCAAGCCGACGTCCCCGCGGCCGTGGGTCCCGAAGGGGCCCGCCACCCTCATCGGGTGCGGCACCCACGCCTCGGGCTACCAGTGCTCGTTCCACGGGTACAACTTCAAGCCCGGAGAGAAGGTCCGCCTCACCCTGGGTTTCGGAAACGTCGGAGGTCACGTCTTCACCGCCGACGAGGACGGCGAGTTCAGCACCAACCCGGCCTCCAACACCCACTCGGGCACCTACACGTACGTCGCCCTGGGCCAGCAGTCGAATCGGCAAGCCAGCACCACGGTCCGGATCACCCCGGGCCTGTGGGGCTGAGCCCGGGCAGGCAGGAGGGGCGCGGGTCGCCCTGACCGTCCTCGTGCGCACCCTCGCCCGGCACCGGCAGGAATCCGCTCCCCCGGGTCGGCGAGGGTGAGTAGCCGTGTCGAGCACAGGATGTGAGGCACGATCAACTGCCTCTCGCGGCCAAGTCCCGAAACCGAGACCTCGCAGATCCTGCATAGCACCTTGCCCGGAAAGTATGATCCAGCAATGTCTGACACGACCGAGACCACGCCCGGCTGGCTGTCCACTGATGAGTTGGAGACGGCCCGGGCCCGGATGCCGATCCTGTACGTGGAGGCCGTGCCCGTACGCGTGGATGACAGCGGCCAAGTCATCAGCATCGGACTGCTGCTGCGCATCGGTCCGGACGGAACGGTCAGCCGGACCCTGGTGTCCGGCCGCGTCCTGCATCACGAGCGGATCCGTGACGCGCTGCTGCGGCACCTGGAAAAGGATCTCGGTCCGGTCGCCCTGCCCCGCGTTCCCCCCTCCCTGCAGCCCTTCACCGTCGCCGAGTACTTCCCCACGGTGGGTATCACCTCGTACCACGATCCGCGCCAGCACGCCGTGTCCCTCGCCTACATCGTGCCCGTGGCCGGCGACTGCCAGCCCAGGCAGGACGCGCTCGATCTGGTCTGGTTCAGTCCGCAGGAGGCGGCCTCCCAAGTCGTGCAGAGCGAAATGCCTGGCGGGCACGGGGTGCTGCTGAAGCAGGCACTGGCGCATGTGGGGCATACGTACTGAGGAACCGGCGGTCCGGGGGCTCTTCCGGAGTCCCCGTACAGCGGGGCGGCGACGCGTGGACGGCGCCGACGGACGGGTCGCGGGCACTTGGCGTGGCCCCGCCATCGTGACGGGGCGCGACGGTAGGGTGCCGCCCGTGTCCGAGCATCAGCGCGACCTCGTCGGCTACGGCGCCGAGCCGCCGCATGCCGCCTGGCCCGGCGGCGCCCGCGTCGCCGTCAGCCTCGTCCTCAACTACGAGGAAGGCGGCGAGCACAACGTCCTCCAGGGCGACCCCGCCTCCGAGGGCTTCCTACACGAGCTCGTTGGCACGCCTCCCGTGGTGGGGGGTCGCGACCTGAACGTCGAATCCATGTTCGCGTACGGGTCGCGCGCCGGGTTCTGGCGCATCCATCGCACGCTCGCGGCGCACGGCTCGCCGCTCACCGTCTACGCCGTGGGGCAGGCGCTCGAACGCAACCCGGACGCGGCGCGAGCGATGGCCGCCGCCGGGTGGGAGGTGGCGAGCCACGGCTGGCGCTGGATCGACTACCGCCACATGCCCGAGGACGCCGAACGTGCCGACATCGCGCGCTCGATCGCGACGATCCAGCGGCTCGTCGGACGCCGGCCCGTCGGCTGGTACACCGGCCGGACGAGCCTCAACACGCGGCGTCTCGTCGCCGAGGAAGGCGGCTTCCTCTACGACTCCGACGACTACTCGGACGACCTGCCGTTCTACGTCGAAGCGGCCGGCCGGCCGCACCTCGTACTGCCGTACGGCCTCGACGCGAACGACTTCAAGTTCCTGATCGTCCACGGCTTCACGACCGCCGACGACATGCTCGCGTACCTCGTGGACACGTTCGACACGCTCCACACCGAGGGCGCCGACCGCCCCCGCATGATGAGCCTCGGCATGCACTGCCGGATCATCGGACGGCCCGGCCGCATCCGCGCGCTCGACGGCTTCTTGAGACACGTGGCGCAGCGCGGCGGGGCGTGGGTCGCCACGCGCGAACAGATCGCGCGTCACTGGCTCGCCACGCACCCGCCGCTGCGCTGAGCCCTGGCCGTACCCACGTCACTGCGCCCGGTAGGGGCTGTCCATGGTGAGAAGGCTGACGTCGAGGCCGTCTTCCCCGCACGTGGCCTCCCGTACGGCTGCCAGCCTCGCCGCCCGACCTCATACCGCCGCTGAACAGCGGTTTCCAGGTTGGAAGGATTCGGAGCAGCTGCTCCGGGCGACAGACCCCGGCCTGGCCATCGCGCTGGAGAACCTCTTCCCGCCGCTACCCAGCGAGGTGACCTGCCGCTGACCGGCTTCGCCGCGGGACAGGGCGTACTGTCCGCACCACGCACGGCGATCCTCCGGCCCGGCTCACGCCGCGCGAGCGCAGTGTGCTGGAGGCGCTGGCTCAGCGGCACACGAACGCCGCCAACGAGTCGGCGGCCGCGCCGCACCGCGGGCCGGCCGAGGGGTCCCGGCCCGAAAGGGGCTCAACGAGCGAAGGTCTCGCGCGGTTTCACCCTCTGTGCGCGAAATACACCTATCATGTCACGCTGAGTGAGGATATGTCCGGTGTCCGTGCCTGTGTCCGTCACGAGGGAGCCGCTCGTCATGCCCATGCTGCTGATCAAGGGTTCGTACCATCTCATCGGAGGCCGCTCGGACGGGGACACCGTCCACTTCCAGCCGGACAAGAAGGAGGAGTGGAAGCTCGTCCCCGGCCCCCACGAAGTTCAGCGCAACGGGTCCGGTAAGGCCAAGCTGCGGCTGGACGCCATCGACGCGCTGGAGACCCACTACTCGCGCACCGGCCCCGAAGTCCACCAGCCGTTGCTCCACGCCCACGCCGCCCGGGACGAGTTGACGCGGTGGCTCGGCTTCACCGACGTACAGCGCGCGGCGGACGAGACGGTCACCGCGGCCACACCCATGACCGTGCCCGGCTGGATCCTCACCCGCGGCGCGGCCTCCGACCACCGCTGCGTGGCCCTCGCCGGCCGGGGCACGCCCCCGGGAACCAGCGGCACCCAGATCCAGGTCGACGAGGCGCTGCTGCGGACCACGTTCAACCACCACGTGCTGGCGGCGGGCCTGGCGTACCCGACGTACTACACCAACCTCTTCCCCGAACTGCGCAACGAGTTGACCGCCGCCGTGCACCAGGCACAGGCGGCCGTACCCAAGAAGGGTTTGTGGCCGGACGACGACACGCTGGACGGCGCGAGCGTCACCGGGATGTCCTCGCTCCAGGACGATGTGGTGATCCTGCCCAAGCTGTTCCGGCGGCTGGTGGACTACTTGAACCTCGGCGACAGGGACCTGGCCGGCTTCCCGGCTTTCCTGGCCCAGGCCGCGGACGAGTTCTGGATCATCTCCACCGGCCACTCCACCACCGGCCTCGACGCCGTCGTCGAAGTGATCGACAGCAAGGTGCGGATGACCCATCCGGCCGAGGACCTCGTCTTCGTCGAGAACTGAGCGGGACACGCCATGACCCACGCCGACGACTTCCTCGCCCTGTCCGAACTGCTCACCGGCGAGCAGCAGCTCCTCCCCGCCACCGCGGACGCCCACCGGCAGCGGCTGGCCCGCGCCTTCCCGAACGACCTGGACCGGTTGATCGACGCCTACCGGGACGCCGCGACCCAGCCCGATCCGGTCACGGCCCTGCGTACCGCCCTCGACGGTGATCCGACGCTGGCCCGGGTCGCCCGGGAGACCCTCGCGATCTGGTTCACGGCCCAGTTCACGCGGCCCGACAACACCCAGGACGCACCGGACACCCCGGCGAGCTTCCGCTCCGGACTCGTCTGGAAGGTCATCAAGGCCCATCCCCCCGCCACCGCCCCGCTTCCCGGCGGTTACGGCCACTGGGCCCGGCACCCCTGAGGCGAGGAGATACGCATGGACAAGTACGACGTCATCATCATCGGAGCCGGCGTGGCCGGGGCGCTGTGCGCCTGCCGGATCAAGGCGGCCAGGCCACAGGCCCGCATCCTCCTGCTGGAAGCGGGCAACAACACGCTCGACAAACCCCAGCGGGCCGCCTTCGTGGACGCCTACCAGGTCTCCTCGACCAAGAGCACGCCCTCCCCCTACGCCGACCTGCCCAACAACAAGGACGGCTACGCGCCCTCTTCGGACAACACCGGTGACCCGGTAGCGATGAACCGGTACTACGTGGAGACCGGCCCCGACCTGTACAAGAGCGGCTTCACGCGCATGGTCGGCGGCAGCACATGGGCATGGCGCGGCAACACCCCGCGTTTCCTGCCGAGCGACTTCGAACTCGCCACCCGGTACAAGCGGGGCGTGGACTGGCCGTTCGGCTACGACGAGCTGGAGCCTTACTACGGCAGCGCCGAGGTCGAGCTGGGCGTGTCCGGCAACGATGCCGAATGGACGGAGCTCACGCCGCGTAGCACCCCTTACCCGATGCCCGGCATCGTCGCGAGCTACGGCGACGAACGGGTCCGCGCCGCCCTCGCGTCCATCGCACCCATCGACGGCATCCCCGTCACCCTCCTGACCACCCCGCAGGCCCGCAACTCCGAGCCGTACGAGGAACGCCGCGCCTGCCAGGGGAACTCCAGCTGCATTCCCATCTGCCCGTCGGGAGCCAAGTACGACGCCTCCGTCCACGTCCGCAAGGCCCGCGACGAACTCGACGTGGAGGTGCGCACCGCGTGCACCGTCACCCGCCTCGTTCCCCGGCCCGGCAACACCTCCCCGACGGTGGTCCTCCGCGACTGGACGACCCCCGACAAGGCCGAGCAGCAGGTGAACGGCAACCACGTGGTGCTGGCCCTCAACGGAATCGAGACGCCCAAGCTCTGGCTCCTCTCCGAGCTGGACAACCGCAGCGACCAGGTCGGCCGCAACCTCATGGACCACCTCACCGAGGAGGTCGTGGGCCTGTTCGGCGAGCCCGTCTTCCCCTTCCGCGGCCCGCAGTCCACCCTCAGTATCGAGACCTTCCAACGACGGCCCGTTCCGCAAGGACACCGGAGCCTTCCGGTTGACCATCGGCAACGACGGCTGGGGCCGCTTCGAATCCCCGTCCGCGGCCCTCGACAAACTCATGTGGGATCCGAAGGCGAAGAAGCTCGGGCTCATCGGTGCGGAGCTGCAGGAGGCCCTCGCACACCGGGTCACCCGCATGGCGCGCATCGGCTACTCCACCGAGCAGCTCCCCGACCCCGCCAACCGGGTCACGCTCTCCGACCAGCGCGACGGTCTCGACGTACCGCGGCCCAAGATCGCGTACAAGATCGACGACTACTCCAAGCGGGCCCTGGCGTACGGCCATTCCGTCGCCCGCCGCATCTGGCAGCATCTGGAGAACACCGCCGGTGCCACGGAGGTCGCACCGCTGCAGCCGACGCTGAAGTTCAACGGCGCCGGCCACCCCATGGGCACCATGCGGATGGGCACCGAACGGGCCACCTCGGTCGTGGACGGCGACGGCCAGTCCCACGCGCACCCGAACCTCTGGGTCGTGGGCGCCTCCGTCTTCCCCACGGGAAGTACGGCCAATCCCGCGCTCACCCTGGCCGCGCTCGCCTGCGTACGGCCGACAAACTGGCCGCAGTGCTCTGAGCCGCACCGTGACCGTCACCACCCGGCTGGTCATCGCCCGGCACGGCGAGGCCCGGTGCAACACCGCCGGGCGCGTCGGTGGCCCGAAAACCTGCACCGGACTCACCGACGCCGGGCGGTTCCAGATCGAACGACTGGCCGCCCGGCTCGCCGCCGAGCAGGACGCCGGGAACCCGGTCGACACCGTGTACGCGGGGCCCCGCCGACGCCTACAGGAGAGCGGCCGCCTCCTGGCGGCCGGCCTCGGTCTGCCCCTCCTGACCGATCCCGGCCTGGACGGCCCCCGGCACGGCCAGGCGGACGGCATGCTCTGGCGTGAGGTCGAGGCCTCGTTCCGGGGAGCCCCGTACGCCCACCCGAACCGGCCGTACGCCCCGGACGCCGAACCCTGGAACAGCTATCTGACCCGAGCCACCCGCCACCTGGCCGGCCTCCTCGAACGCCACGACGGCAGGCACGTCCTCCTCGCCGCGCACGGCGAAACCCTCCACGCGGCCTGCCATCTCCTCCTCGGGATCCCCGTCAGCCGGAGCCCGGTCATGGGCTTCGGAACCTCCCACGCCGGCCTCACCCGCTTCGAACTGCGTCACGACGGTTACGGCAATGCGCGCTGGATCCTCGCTGTCCTCAACGACACGGCGCACCTGCGCGGGCCCGGCTGAGGACCCGTACGGCAGCACCAGGCACGCGCCAAGGGTCGGTGACGGCCCGATTGCGGCCTAGAAGGCCGAGTGGGCGAACCAGTGGGCGAGCAGGTCCTGGTCGCCGAGCAGGTGGAAGGAGTCGCTCCGGCGGTCCAGGCGGCCGTAGAGGAGCAGCAGGAGATCGGCGGCCGTTCCCCGGACCGTGGCGTCCGCAGCGCGGGGTTCGGCGCCGGCAGCCAGCAGGCCGAAGCCGTCGGGGCGCAGGCCGACCAGCCAGTCGCCGTCGCCGTCCGTGCAGCTGAAGCGGATGGTCCGGTCAGGGGCGCGCAGTTGGGCGGTCAGCGGCGCGAAGGAGGATGCGAACGGCAGGTTGGTGAGGAACTCGTCGATGCCGTCGACCGCCAGTACGCGGTCGACGTGCGGCGAGACCCCGAGTGCGAGTTGGGCGTCGGCCCGGTGGACGAGGGTCTCGAAGAGCATGCGCCGGACCCAGAACCGGGCGTGCTGGTCGACTCCCCAGGCCCACATCGGCGCGTCCAGGTCGGTGGCGGCGAACACCTCGGCGGCCTGCGCTGCGCTCGCGGAAAGCCAGTCCGGGAGGCCTCCGGGGTGCTCCGGCAGGCGCAGGTCCACCTCACGGCTGGTCGGCGGTTGCTGGATGCCCCGGCGAAGCAGTTCGCTGAACCACCGGTGCACGCTGCCGACGTGCTGTGTGAGGTCCCCGAGGGTCCAGCCGGGGCAGGTCGGCACCGGGGTGGAGAGGTCGGCTGCCGTGACCGTGGCGACGAATGCGGCGGTCTCGGCTGCGACGGCAGCTCCGTGCTGGGCGGGGTTCATGTCGGTGCCCTTCCTCTGATGGTCTGCCCCAGGCGGCGAGAATACTTAAGAGTATAGATGGTTAACATCCTTAAGTAATGGTGAAGGTAATTCGCAAGCGCCGAGGATGTCAACTTCCGGATGGTGAGAATCCGCCCGCGCAGCAGTACGTAGGTACGCACTGCCACCTGCCATGCATGCCCTTGTTGATCAGCTGGTTGGCCGGTGCGCTTCAGCGGCTGCTTCGGCTTCGGCCTTCCACACGGAGCGCAGCCGTTCGGCGGTGGCGGTCGCTTGGCCAAGGCCCGCCCGGTACGCCGGTTCCCAGTTCGCGAGGTCCTCCAGGTCGGAACCGAAGGCCCGCACCGCATCCGGATCCGGACCGACGGTCACGACAGTCTGCGCCCCGATCGCCGCCAGCTGCTGCTCAAGCGGCTCCCGGGGAAACATGTGGGCCAACGGCTCGATGACGACCAGCGTGCGGGCACCGGCCGCGAGGTCCGCGTTCGTCCCCGCGCGCAGGGCTCCGTCCATGTACCGCCGCCCCTGGATGGCGACGGGCGGCTCGGCCCCGGGAAAGGCACTGCTCGCGGCCACCGCGTGCACCAGCGGCACACCGCTCGCGCGGTCCCACACAACGGGCTCACCCGTGGCCACGTCCACGGCGGTGAGCATCAACTGCCGGTCCGGCCAGGCGATCGAGCCGATCAGGGCGCCCCGCCTCGCGAGCAGCGCCTGTTCGGCGTCGGAATCGGCGTGGTCGAGGGCGATCCGGCCGACCCGGCGCCGGGCTTCCCCGGGATCCAGCCCCTCTTCGCCGAGCACGGCGAACACGGAACCGAGCACGGCGGCATCCACTTCACTCCGTGGCGCCGCCGGACCCGGCCGGCCCGCCGGGGCGGCAAGCCGGTCGAGGTCCTGACCGGTAGCCAGCAGAGCCCCGACGATCGCACCGGCCGACGTGCCGATGGTCAGATCGGCTTCGCCGAGATCCACCCCACCGCGGCGCAGTCCAGCGGCCAGCCCGGCCATCCATGCCGTACCGACCGGGCCTCCTGGGCCCAGTACGAGTGCCCGGCCGAAAGTGGCTCCGGTACCGAGGTTCACGAGCTCGTCCCCTGTCATCAGGTGGTGATCAACATGATCAACGGTAGGACCTCAACCGGACTTCAGGTCAAGCAGGTTGCGGGGACAGCGCTTTACCGGCCGGCTGCTTCGAGCAGCAGTTTCGCGGCCACCGTCGCCCCGTCGGTGCGGATCGTGCCGGCCACGGCCCTCGCCCGTACTCGGGTCGCGGGGGTCAGGGCCGTGGTGAGCGCGGCGGACAGGGAGTCGAAGGTCGGCGTCAGGCCTTCGTGAGCCGAGCCGATGCCCAGCTCGGCCACCCGGGTGGCCCAGTAGGGCTGGTCCGCGATCCGGGGGACGACCACCTGGGGCGCGCCTGCCCGGGCCGCCGTCGTCGTGGTGCCCGCGCCGCCGTGGTGCACGACGGCGGCCACCCGGCGGAAGAGTTCCTGCTGGTTGACCTCGCCGACGACGAAGCAGTCGTCGGCGTCGTCGATGGGGGCCAGGTCCGCCCAGCCGCGGGCGAGGAGTACGCGGCGGCCTTGTGCACGGCTCGCTTCAATGGCCACCCGGGCAATGCCCTTCGGGGCGTGTGCGGCCATGCTGCCGAAACCCACGTACACCGGTGGTGCGCCCGCGCCCAGGAACGCCTCCAGCCCCTCCGGGAGCGGACGTTCGTCGGGCAGGATCCACGCCCCGGTCTGCACGATGTCGAGGTCCGTCATGCCCTGCGACGGGCACAGCGTCGCGTCTGCCGCCAGCCACGGCCGGCCGGTGAAGACGTGGTCGCGGACGCTGTCCACCGGCGGCAGGCCGATCGCCGCCCGATGACTGCCCAGCGCCTCGCCGTACAACGCGTTCACCCTCTGGGCGTCCTGCTCCCACAGCACCCGGGTGTCGGTCTCGTCCTGCGGGGACGGCTTGCCCGGCCGCGCCCCGGGACGGAAGTGCCGCGACGGCAGTCCGAAGATGTGGAAGCACGCGAACACGTAGGGGATGCCCAGTTTCTCGGCCACGTCCCGTGCGCCGGCGGGCATCAGGCCGGTTGCCAGCAGCGCGTCACAACCTTCCGCCGCCGCGGTGAGCGTGTCGAACCGCGCGGCGACCAGCTCGGGAGCGAGCCGGAACGCATCTTCCGCCGTCGGCGGCTTCGTGCCGGCGACCACCGAGCGCACCGTCGGGCCGAGCGGCACCAGCGGCACGCCGACACGCGCCAGCAACGCCGCGAACTCCTCGTCCGGCGGCGCGCACACCAGCGCTTCCGCACCGAGCTCCCGCAACGCCACCGCCAGTCCGGCCAGCGGTTCGACGTCCCCTCGCGACCCCCACGTCGACAACAGCACACGCACTGCGCATCTCCCCATTTCTGCAGATTCCGGCTCTGGGCCGACGATTCTGCGGTACAACCAGGGTCTTGCCGCAAGCCCCCCGGTGCGCTATAGGTTGATAGTGGCGAGGAGTTGGTTCTCCTTGCCCTTTCCTTTTGTCGTCCTCCGAGGAAGGCCGGAGGGGTCTGTACGGGGTCAGGGCTGATTCCAGGGCGTGGGGTCCGGGCGGCGATGCCACCACCAGCCGGCTGGGGTCGTGTCCGCGGGCGCGCCGGTCAGTTCCCTGCGCAGGTTCCCCGACGGATCTGCCTCTGTTGCCGCGGCGAATCGCCTGTCCAATTCCTCCAACGCTCCGTCGAGCAGCTCGGTGACGCTGCGTGGCAGGCGGGCACCGATACCGGCGAGTTCGTCCCGGGCTTCCAGCCGTTCGCGATAGAGGTCGGCCGGATACCAGCCCGATGGCGCCCATCCGGATTCCAGCTGCCTGATGACTCGCTCCCACACGACCATGTTGTCCCTCGCCGACCAGATGGGGCTGCCGGTGCCGTCGTCGAGGGACAGCCGTGCCAGGTCCGAGGCGGCCTGCCGCAGCTGTTCCACCGACGCCGCGAAGGCTTCGGCCACGGGGGTGTCCGGCCGCTGCTCCCGCACGATCTCGGCAAATCTCGTCACGTTCGCCCGGGGCAGCTGCGGGACCGGAGCCTCGACGGCGGTGACCTCGTAGAGAGGGGGCTCGTCGTCGGAGAGTTCGAGGCGGGCACGCGTGAGAAGCCCCTCCGGCGTCACTGCCCAATAGGCACTCGGAAGTGCTTCGACAGCGGGGAAGAGGGCTGCCGTCGTGGCGGCCTTCGCGAACCTTGCGGCGAACTCGGACTCACACGGCCGGTCAGCCACCTCGTTCTGGAGGTAGATGTCCAGCGACCACGCGATATCGCCATGGACTGCCCGGTGTTCGCATGAGACGGGCGCATCCCGGTTACGTAGGCCGGGGTCGCCGTCAGAATCGGCCACGTTTACATCACCCACCGCGACACCAAGGCTGCCGGCAACGGCGACGGCCATGGTCTCGGGGCTGACGGCGGCGACGGTAAGCAGGTTGTACGTCAAGGATCCGTCCCGTCTGTTCGGCACAGCTCCCCCGAAGGGACATCCGGGCGGATGCCCCGGCCCGCGAGACGGCTCACCCAGGATCGTCTACGAGGGCCGAAAAAGATTCGGCCGAAGATGTCGAGAACCCGTGGCTGGCTCCGTCCCAGCAGTGAACGCGACCAAGATGGGTCGCACCAGCACCGAGGAGAAACACCATGGCCAAGTACTTGCTGCTCAAGCACTACCGCGGCGCCCCGGCTCCGGTCAACGACGTGCCGATGGAGAAGTGGACGCCGGAGGAGATCTCGGCGCACATGCAGTACATGCGCGACTTCGCGACCCGGCTCGAAGGGACCGGCGAGTTCGTCGACGGTCAGGCGCTCGCCCCCGAAGGGACGTTCGTCCGGTACGACGGTGAGGGGCGCCCGCCGGTCACCGACGGCCCGTTCGCCGAGACGAAGGACCTCATCGCCGGCTGGATGGTGATCGACGTCGACAGCTACGAACGCGCCGTCGAGCTTGCCGGGGAGCTGTCCGCCGCCCCCGGGGCGGGCGGGAAGCCGATCCACGAGTGGCTAGAGTTGCGGCCCTTCCTCGCCGCGCCGCCCACCATCACGGAGTGACCCCTCCGATGAACGAGGCCCTGCTCCGGAGCCTCACGCCGAGCGTGCTCGGGATCCTCGTCCGCCGCGGAGCCGACTTCGCGGCGGCCGAGGACGCCGTGCAGGACGCACTGGTCGAAGCGGTCCGTGTCTGGCCGGCCGACCAGCCGCGGGACCCGAAGGGCTGGCTGGTCACCATGGCCTGGCGCCGGTTCCTCGACGCGACCCGTGCTGACGCCGCCCGCCGCCGGCGTGAGGACCTCGTCGACGAGGAGCCGACGCCCGGGCCCGCGCCCGCGGTGGACGACACGCTCCAGCTCTACTTCCTGTGCGCCCACCCGTCGCTGACACCGTCGTCCGCGGTCGCACTCACGCTGCGCGCCGTCGGCGGGCTGACCACCCGCCAGATCGCCCAGGCATACCTGGTGCCCGAGGCGACCATGGCGCAGCGCATCAGTCGGGCCAAGCGCACCGTCTCCGGCATCCGGTTCGACCAGCCCGGCGACGTCGCCACCGTGCTGCGCGTCCTCTACCTGGTCTTCAACGAGGGCTACTCCGGCGACGTCGACCTCGCTGCCGAGGCCATCCGGCTCACGCGGCAGCTCGCGGCCGCCATCGACCACCCCGAGGTGTCGGGGCTGCTAGCCCTCATGCTGCTCCACAACGCCCGGCGCGCCACCCGGATCGCGCCCGACGGCAGCCTGGTACCGCTCGCCGAGCAGGACCGCACCCGGTGGGACACCGAGTCGATCACCGAGGGTGTCGAGATCCTGCGGGCGGCCCTCGCCCGCGACCGGCTGGGCGAGTTCCAGGCCCAGGCCGCCATCGCGGCCCTCCACGCCGACGCGCCCACCGCCGAGGACACCGACTGGGTGCAGATCGTCGAGTGGTACGACGAGCTCGCGCGCCTGACCGACAGCCCGGTCGTCCGGCTCAACCGCGCGGTGGCCGTCGGCGAGGCCGACGGACCGCGCGCCGGCCTGGCGGCGCTCGCGGAGCTGGACGACTCACTGCCCCGCCACGCCGCGGTGGCCGCATACCTCCACGAACGCGACGGTGACCTGGCGACGGCGGCACGGCTGTACGCGGAGGCTGCCCAAAAGGCACCCAACCTCGCCGAGCGTGACCACCTGACGCGCCAGGCCGCCCGCCTCAACGCCCGCCGGCGTCCCTGACGGGTCCCGCTTGGACTTCTCCCCCAGGCCCCCAGACCCCCTGCTGCTCGCCGCGGCGCTCGGGCTCAGGACGGCCCTCAGCCGACGGCCGCGCGAAGCTCGTCGGCCAGGAGTGTGGCCGTGGCGTTCGCGGGGTCGACCAGCCGGGTGCGGGTGAGGGCGAAGGACAGGCCGCGCTCACGGTCGGCGAAGGCGATGCTGCCGCCGCTGCCGTGGTGGCCGAAGGCGGTCGGCACGCCGGCCATCGCCGGCATGCCCAGGAAGTAGCCGAGCCCCTTCATGTGGTGCCTGACCAGCATCCGGTCCTTGCCTTCCACCACGATCGCCGCGGCTTGCGCCAGCCGCTCCGGCGACAGCAACCGGACCCCGTCGACCTCGCCCAACAGCGCCGCGTACATGCGTGCGGCGGCGCGGGCGGTCATGGTCCCGCAGGCGGGGAGGTCGGCCCGCAGGTAGGCGGGGCGGTTGGCGAGGGCGGCGGTGGTCCACACTCCCCGGTTCGGCGCCACGAGCCGAGTGAAGGGCGCGCCCAGCGGGAGGCTGGCCAGGTACGCCTCCCAGTCGCCCTCCACCAGCGGTGCGACGCGGGGCAGTTCGGACTCCGGCAGGCCGAAGTACACCTCGTCGGCGATCCCGAGGGGCTCGGCGATGAACTGGCGCAGGGCTTGCCCGGGAGTCAGGCCTGTGACGCGGCGGATGGTCTCCCCGAGGATCCACCCGAACGTCCAGCCGTGGTAGCCACTGCCGGAGCCCGGCTCCCACAGAGGCCGCGCCCCGGCAACGATCCCGCACATGGTGTCCCAGTCGCACAGCTCGGTAACGGTGAGCGAGCGCGGGAGCTGAGGGATCCCGGCGGTGTGGGTCAGGGCGTGCCGGACGGTGATCCCCCTCTTTCCGTGCGCCCCGAACTCCGGCCAGTACCGCGCGACCGGAGCCTCGTAGTCGATCAGTCCGCGCTCCGCGAGCATGTGCACCAGGGTCGCCGTGCAGCCCTTGCCGGTGGAGAAGCTGTGGATCAGCGTCCCGGGCCCGGGCACGCCCGCGTACGCCTCGGCGAGCGGCTCGCCGTGCAGGTACGCGGCGACCTGGAGCCCGCTCTCTGCGCCGGACGCGACGAGCGCGTCGACCGCCTTCTGAAGATCCATGCGGGCCCCGCTTCCGGTAGAGCGCCCACGCTAACTACCGCCCCACCCTGCGCATTCGAACGGCGCGGCGGAACAGGGAGGGCGGGTGGCAGGTTCCGCCCTTCGGCGGGCATGAACCGGTCCGCCGGTGGCTCTTGAGCGGGCGGCTCGTGTTCGATGCCCTGACGGCCGACAAGACCCTGCCTCGCCCCGACATCTCCTCCGCCGACCCGCGCGGCTGTGACCGGTACGCGCAGCCGAGGGGCCCGGGTCGCCGGGGGTCAGGGCGCCCACTCGCGTGAGATCACCCAGCCCGCGAAGGCCTCGACCCCGTCCACGACCGCCTCGAAGCGCAGCGAGTGGAAGAGGTCGAAGGCGTGCTGGGCGCCCGGGAGTTCCGCGTACACCACGGTGCCGACGGAGACCTCCCGCAGGTCGGCGGCGAAGCGTCGGGCGATGTCGACGTGCACCATGGTGTCCCGATCGCCGTGCACCAAGAGGAAGGGCGGCGCGTCCGCGGTGATGTGCGCCGAAGGCGAGGACTCCGGTCCCTGGCCGTAGTAGGGGCCGTAGTAGCCGTTCAGTCCGATCACCGCGGTGACCGAAGTGTCGGCGGTCTCGAAGCCCGGTTGGAGAGACGGGTCGCCGGGGGTGAGGGCGGCCAGCGCCGCCAGATGACCACCGGCCGAGCTGCCCGCCATGAACAGTGTCGAGGGGTCGGCTCCGTAAGCATGGCCGTGCTCGCGAACCCAGGCGATCACGCGCTTGGCGTCGATCAGGTGCTCGGGGTGCCGGACTTCCGGCCGTAGGCGGTAGTTGGCGCTGACGCACACCCAGCCGCGGCTCGCGAGCCGGTGCAGCAGCGGCAGGGACTGGCTGCTCTTGCGGCCCCCGCGGTAGCTGCCGCCGTGCAGGTGGACCAGGACGGGGGCGCCCGCAGGCCGCACGCGGTGGTGGTAGACGTCCAGCCGGTGGCGCCGGCCGCCGGCACCGTACCGCAGGTCCGCCACCCGAACCACGCCGCGGGGGCGGAAGGCGAACGGCCGGAACAGGATGCGGGCCAGCGGCCTGCGACCGCGCAGCCCGACAGTCACGTCGGAGGCGATCGCAGCCCGCCAGTCGATGCCCAAGCCCTCGGCCAAGGCCCGCTCGACCTCAGTCCGGCCGCGCAGCCCGCGCCGGACGACCAGTACGAGCCCTGCTGCGGTGATCGCAGCCAGCGCGACGGCCGCCCAGCTGCCGGGCGTGTCGATGTCTCCCTGAGCTAAGGCCACCGCCGTCCAGAGCAGGAGCCAGGTCAGGGCGACGAACGGCAGCTCGCCGATCACCAGGCCGATGCGGAAGCTCAGGCCGGCAAGCGGCCGTGGTCGGCGCACCGGGGCGAGGGCAAACAGCGTGCCCGCGGCAACGAACACCACGGTCCACAGGTAGCCGACAGGCACGGGCTCCCCCTCCGCATCACAGCCGCCACGGACCACGCCCGCGACGGTGGTACCCCATCCGTGGTACCCCAACTGTGGTACCACGGATGGGGTGCAACGGCAACACGAGGAGGGTCCCGAGGCACTCGTGCAAGTCTCCGCAGAGGAGCTCGTCCAGCAGCGCGGACGGTTCGTCACGCCGTGCGGTCGGACACGCGAACAAGTCGCTCCGGAAGAGGCGCCCGCGACGAATGGCGCTCTTATCGCGCCGGCATGGCCGGCCCCGCCGAGAACAGGCCCGCCCGGCACTGTCAGTGTCGGGTGCAACGATCTTCCGCATGAACCTCGGAACCATCGACCTACGACAGGTCACAGCCCCAGGTCACGTCACTCCGGAGCTGAGGCAGGCACTCATCGAATGCTGGATCGAGATCACCAACGCCGGCGGGGCAGCGGGATTCCCCTTCCCTCCCATCGACGCGAGCCAGGCCGCCCCTGCGGTCGACTCGCTCGTCTCGGCCCTTGCTCCTGAGACGAGTCGTCTGGTGGTCGCGTCGATCGACGGCCACCTCGTCGGGTGGCTGAATGTTCGGCGTGACCCCTTCGAGCTCATCACGCACTGGGGAACGCTCCACCACGTCCAAACGCGGACCGGCCTGCGCGGCCGGGGCATCGGGGCTGCTCTCATGAATCACGTTCGTGAGATCGCCCGAGACGAGATGGGGCTGGAGCAACTCCGCTTGGCCGCGCGGGGCGGCGTTGGGCTGGAGGACTTCTACAGCCGCCTCGGCTGGCAGGAAATCGGCCGCTGGCCGGGTGCCCTTCGTCTCGCCCCCGGAGACGATCGCGACGAAGTCCTGATGATCCTGGCTCCGCTTTGACGACGGGCGAGTGACCATCTGAAGTCCGTACACGCGGCGCCGCCGTCGTGACCCTGGCGGCCGCCGTAACGGATCCGCAGGCGTCGTCCAGGACCGCCCGAGGAAGTGACCCGGCAGGTCTCACTGACCTGCCGGTATTACGCGATCAGCCAGCTCGTGTGACCAAGTTCCGGCAGATAAGGATCTGGAACAGGCCGACAGCGAGAGTCTCGACCTCCGCGACGTACTCGCCCGGCGAGGCTCGTCACGGCAGGAGCCGCCCGCCTGAACCAGCGGAAAGGGAGTGGCGGCAGGTCCGCGTGGTGCCGGAGGATCAGCATCGTAGAAACAGTGATGCAGTGGGTTCGCACGTCTTGGACCAAACAGTCCCGTGGAGGGATTGAAGCCTCCCGCGCAACGCGGCCCCCATCGCTTTCCCCCTGCCGCCCATCTCACCGCCGTTCGTACACGAGGTCCTGCTGCACGAAGCTGACGGGTTCAGGCCTCGGTTCGAAACCCACGATGTCCTGCCCGACTCCGTTGCAGGCACCTCCGTACTGCTCCAGGAGGAAGACGGCCTGGTGCGGATCCAACTGGCCCTGACGCCATTCGGTATGCCGCGCAGATGGCGGCGTCCACCAGCAGTCCGGCTCGCCTGCGGCGAATGGCTGCGTTGGCAGGTGAACCACCGCTTCGCGGGCTCACACGGCGATGCGTGGACCTACCGCCTCGACACCTTCAACATCGCCCACGGCCCGGCGCAGACCGAACTCTTCATGGGCACTCCAACCCACTACGTCAACGAACTCGCCGCATTGCGCTGACGCCACCCGCAGCTTGGCTCGTGCAGCTCCGGGTGGCCATGGACACGATCTCCGCGAGCATCGCCCGGTCATCGCAGCGACGCCGACCGACACCCCTCGCACGCACGCGCCTCGGGTGCCGCGCGCTGAAACAGCCCCACGACTCGTCCGGCACCGGCCGCTCGGCCACTCCCATGCCCGAGACAACGAGCAGCCGCCAGTCAAGCCACCGTCTCGTCGTGCTGTCGGCGCACCATCTCGGTGATCCAGACGGGCGCGTAGGGAGACGTGCAGCCCGGGGAAGTCGGGTAGTCCTTGAGCACCTCCAGGCGCTCACCGATGTCGATCGCACGGGCACGGTACTCGGCGTGCTCGATACCGATCTGAGCCAGGCAGTGGTTCATCGCCCACTGCAGGCGGTCCGGGGCGTCTTTCATCTCCGCCTCGATGACATCGAGCAGCCCCGCGAGGTCGAGGCCCTCGGGCTTCTTCGTCACGCGTTCGGTGGTCAGTGCCCAGCCGGCACTGGCGACCACCGGATCCGGATCCGCGGACCAGGCCACGCGCAGCTCTTCGGAGTGCGGGCTCTTCTTCACCACGTAGTTCACGAGCCAGTCGTGCACCTTGGGTGTGCGTGCCTCGCGCACCATGGAGTCCAACTCGTCACGCTCGAACGCCTTGGGGCGGCAGATCAGGAGCGCCAGGAGTCTCGCCGCGGTGTCATCCGTCTCCCAGAGCCGGCACGCGAGCTCCTGCTGCGTCTTCAGCCGCTTCGCGAGGGCACGCAGCTTGCCGAGGTTCACACCGTGATCGTCACCGTGCTTCTCGTTCACCTCGCGTGCCTTCGGGTCCTCGAGTTCGGCGAGCTCGGCCATCACCTCGGCCACCGTCGTCCCGGCCACCTCAGCCTCCTGTCCATCACGTGCGGGATTCAGCCTACGACGGACGTCAGCCTCCTGCCGTACACGCCGGTTCGGCGGGATCCAGGCGCGATGTCCACTCGCTCATGGTTGTGCGGGCTCCAACTCATCACCCGGCCAAGCCGCCTGCTCCGAAGCGGCTGCGATCCAGCGCACGGACACCACGATCAGCGGGCCGCCCGGCACTGCCGATCGAAACGTCTCTTCAGCCCTTGCCCTCGTGGGCGCCGACCTTCTGGGAGACCGCGTCCTGGAGCGGTTTCATGCGGTCCACGAGCTTCTGGAAGTCGGCGGTCCGGCCATCGGACCACTGGCCCATGGCGACCACCATGACCCGGCCGTGGCCCGTGAAAGCCTGCACCAGCCCGCTGTCCGCGGGCAGAGGCGGCAGACCGGATCCGGCAGGCGGGGCCTGCACAGCGACCTGGTAGTCGTCGAAGGCCATCGCCAGCTCGGTCACCAGCTTCAGAGTGTCCTGCGGGTCCTTCATCGTGAAGACGGCCACGTTGAACTGATTGTTCCGGTCATCCTTGTAGAAGGCGATCTGCTCGCCGACGCAGCCCGCACTGTCCTCGATCATGGCAGCCAGCCGGGGTCCGACCCCGTCCGGCTCCGTGCAGGACTCCATCACGGTCGAGCCCAGCCGGGTGAAGGTGGCGCCGGATGCGCCCTTGACGTCGGCCGGGAAGAGTTCGGCGAGCGGCATCATCGGCCGAGTGCCGCCGGCCGCGGCCACCGTGCCCCGCGACGGCGCGATCGACGGCGCGGCGGAGGTAGTAGCCCTGGCGGGCGCGGACGCGGCCGGAGCAGGCGCGGCGGTGCCGTCGTCGGCTGACGCTCCGGTGTACTTCAGCACGACGAAGGCGGCGCCCGCCGCCATCAGCGCCAGCCCCAGGTTCAGCGGCCAGACCCGCCGGGCCCGGGGCGGGGGCTGCAGACCGGACTCTTCCGCTTCGAACCGCCGGACGAAATCATTCCACTCATCGTCCGGACCGCTCGGGCCCGCGGGTATCTCATGGTTGTTCGGCACGCTCGAACCCTAATGATCAGCGCCGCTCAACTGAATAGCCGCAGGTCACAGCCTCATTACTCTGTCAGTCAAAAGGGGTTCGGGCCGAGGTGTCCGGGCGTGTGGCGGCTTTCAGCGGGCACGCCTGGGGCCGCCGCGGTGCGGGCGGCGCCGGGATACGGCTTCGGGCGCGGCCTCGGGGGACGAAAAGCCGCCCGCCACGGCCGCACGCGCCGGAACCGGTGAGGCGGGGACCGGCGTAGCGGGGCCCGATGCCTCAGCGGTACGAGAAGCCGACGGCCGCTGGGCGCGACCGAGGACTGCAGTGTGGGAGATGAGAGGTGCGCAGGCCTGGCAGATCTCGGCGAGGGTCCAGACCTGCCCGATGGCCGGGTTGTGGATGAGGACCAGCAGCGGAGTACCGGTGCAGGAGGCCCTGGTGTCCTCGTGGAATCCGCACTCGGCTGCCCGGCAGGCGCACGCGGCGTGGGGGCGGACAGTGGCGAGCCGGGCGTGCGCGCGGGCGTGCTCGGCTGCGAACCGCCGCATGGCGGCCGTGTCCTTGGACCGGGGCGGCATGCGGCACGCCTCGGTGCTGCATGTGACGGAGACGGTGTGGTCGCCGTGGCCGGTCAGACGGACCGTCCAGGTCCGCCCCGGAACACGGGATCCGGGAATCGTGGTCAAAGGAGAGTTGTCCGTTCGCGTATACGGTGTTGTGCCTACTGTTCGACAGTCTCACGTGTGGCGACAGTGAATTTCACGCGGCCAAGCGCCGGCGCGGGCAGGCATTGGACGGCCGGTCACGAGGAGAACCGCACCTCAGACGAGGCGACAGTGGCCGAACACGCCCTGCAGCTCTTTTTCGCACGCCGTTCGGCAAGTGTCAACGACATGGCGCCACACCTAGGCCGTCGGAACAATCCCGGGGCCATACGCCCCACTGCAGATGGACTGCGACCGCGCCATCCACCCCTTAGGCGTTTCGGGTTGAAACCGGACTTTCCGGGACGGCCACAACCGGGCAGGGTGCCAAGGCCTGCTGCCTGTCTGCCTGCTTGCCTGCTTGCCTGCTTCATGGCGGAACGGCTCCGTGTCGCGGCCGGCTGTGTGTGAGGCGACGCCACCCCCGGAATCGGCAGACATGCGCGGGCCGAGCATCGGGCGTCCGGCAGTATGACCCCGTGGCCCTCATACCCGGAAGCTGTGACCGTGCCGCCGCCGACGACCCGGTACGGACCCGTCTGGCGGCAGCGGGTGCCGCAGTGGTGATCGTCGGCGTGGGGCTGGGCCTCAGGGCCGTGACGGCGGGGAGCGTGGCCAAGTACGGCGGAGACGCGCTGTACACCGCCCTGATCCTCGCTCTTGTCGTTGTCGCCGCGCCACGGGTGACACCCCTGAGAGCCGCCGCAAGTGCACTGACCATCAGCTGGGTGATCGAGTTCTTCCAGGTCAGCGGAGTCCCGGCGGAGCTCTCCCGGCGCAGTACCGTCGCCCGCCTCGTGCTCGGTTCCACCTTCAACCCACCCGACCTGTTCTGGTACGCAGTCGGCGCGGCCGCCGGATGGCTCATCCAGGCCACAGTCACGACCCGACATGGCCGAGGAAGCGGATCCTCCACCCGACGCGCGGCCGGGCACCGTACGCCGAGTGCCACCTCGGCCCTCCGGCGAGGCACAGCCGGTCCGGCCGGCGCACCGCACGACGAGCAGCACCAGAACCTCAGCTGACCTGACATCACACCCGCCCTGCGAGGCGCATTCAGCTTGCGAGCGGGGCCGCGCCCTGGGCATCTTCACTGCGAAGGGGGCTGGCATCGTACGGGACATGGGAGAAGCAGGAACGACACGGGAACGGGAAGCCCCGAGGCAGGGCGGCGGCATGTCCCTGCGTGAGGCGGCCTGGCGCTATCAGGCGGACGAGATCTATCCGGAAGACCTGCCGATGATCGCCGCTGAGGCGCTCGCCGCCGGGCCGGACACCCCGATGCTGTGCGAGCTCGCCGGTCTGCCGCGCAACGCTGATGCCCGCGATATCCACGATGCCTTCGAGGAAGCTCTCTGCGAGTCGGGAATCGAGTTGCCCGATCCCGTCCTGGCGCGGCGCCACGCTCTGCGCCGGCTGGCGGCGAAGTTCGTTGACGGGGAAATCGCTCTCGCCGAACTGGCAGCGGGCAACTGGTGGGAGACGGAGGTCGAAACCGACGAGGAGCGAGCGTTCGTGTCGCTGATCCCGCAATGCGAGTGCTGCATCGAGTACACGTTGGGGTTCGACCAGCGGACGTGGGCAGCAAGGATGCGGATCGCCGCACTCGCCCTGACATCATCTCCACCACTGGGATCCAGCTGGTGACCCGGCCGCGAAGGCATGACGCTCACCCGACCGCCTACTCACCGCAGCAGGGCAAGATCCGTCGGCGGCCTGCGGCCCACGGCCCCGATCAGGAACCCGGACGCATCGAGCGCAGCCGGGCCGGCCACGTCATAGACGGTCAGGCGCAGGGCGCGGACGTCGGTGATCAGGTCGGGCCACGGCTCGAACGCCGTGTCGACGTCCTTGCTGCCCGCCAGTAGGCATCGAGGTCGTCGGTCACCGGCGCCGGGGTGTTGACGCGGTGGGGGGGGCGACCACGGCGACCACGGCGACCAGGCCCGAGTAGTCCGACTTCCAGCTCTTTGCCGAACAGTTCCTCCTGGCGGTCCAGGAGCCACCGGATGTCGATGCGCAGCTCCGAGGTCCGGCCGCCCGGTTCGTGCCCGCAGACGTCGGCAGCCGCTGAGCTCACGGTCGAAGGCCTCCGCGATACCCGGCTGGGCGACGACCTCACGGAACACGGCGGTCGCCCTGCCCGGGGAGCCGGTTCTCTTCTTCGATGCCAGCTCCGCCAGATGATCGTGCACCTGAAGGACTGGAGCGTCCTTCACCTGCCCGACAAGGGACTCCGACCTTGCGGTGCGATGGCTGACGCCGACCAGCTCAAGATCCAGACCGCGCTCGGCGCAGTCAGTGATGTCGTCGCCGCGGCCCTGCGGGAACACGCCCTGCGCACCCGGCTGGCCGCCGTCGATGACGGCGCCGGCTTCAGCGCCTTCACCAACCTGGGTCGCGGTACCCCCTCAACCCGAGGTCATCCGCCGGATGGTCGTCAGGACCCGGCCGGTCCCGTCGTCGGCCGCCATCCGCCGCGAGATCGACTCGGCGGCGCGGGCGTACGACTGCTGCTGGGTGACACGGACCAGCGCGTCGGCGAGCCGTTCGGCTGTCAGAGAACGGAACGGGATCGGATCCGCCGCGGCTCCGGCCGCTGCGAGCCGCGCGGCCCAGAAGGGCTGGTCCGCGGCCACCGGCACGGGGACCGCGGGAACCCCGGCGCGCAGCGCGGCCGCAGCGGTACCGGCGCCCGCATGGTGGACCACCGCGGCCAGCCGCGGGAAGAGCAGGCTGTGCGGGACGTCTCCGACGGTGAGGACGTCGTCCCCCTCGGCCGCGAGGCCGAGGTTGCCGGCCTGGAGGATGCCGCGCAGGCCGGCACGCCGCAGGGCCTGTACGGCGATGCCGCTGACGCGCTCCGCGTCGCCGGCCGCCATGCTCCCGAAGCCGACGAAGACGGGGCGGGGACCAGCCCGCAGGAAGCCCTCCACCTGGGCCGGAAGGTGCTCGTCAGCGCCCTGGTGGGGCCACCACGTGCCCACGACCTCCAGTCCCGGACGCCAGTCGGACGGGCGGGGAACCAGTGCCGTGCTGAAGCCGTACAGGACGGGCCAGTTCGCCCGTTCCTGTCGTCTGCGCGTAGCGGAGGCGGAGAGCGGGGGCAGCCGGAGTCGGCGGCGCAGCCCCTCGACCGCCCCCTCGTACACCCGGTCGGTCATGGCCAGGGCGAAGCGCCCTGCCGCGCGGTTGCCGATGCGGCCCAGCGAGCGCCCTGCCGTGACCGTGGGCGGGAAGTCGCCGGTGGGTTCGGTGGGCTGGAGGTACACGCCCAGGCTCGGGATGCCCGCGGCCTCGGCCAGGTGCCAGCCGAGCGGGGCGGTGGTGGCCGACAGCAGCAGCAGGTCCGGTCCGTCGTCCACGACTTCGGCGAACCCTTGGCCCATCTCGGTGACGAACGCGGCAGCGGCACGCATCAGCTCCCGCCTGCCGCCGACCTCGCGGTGGGCCCGGGTGTCGCCGTGGAGCCTCCGGAATTCCAGCCCGGCGGCGCGGACGAGCGGCGCGAACGCCTCCGTGGTGGCCAGGGCGACGTCGTAGCCCGCGCGGCGCAGCTCCGCGCCCAGGCCGGTGTACGGCGCGACGTCTCCGCGCGACCCGGCCGCAGCCAGCAGAATTCTCATCGTTCTTCCCCGGAGTCGGTACGGAGGGTGATGGGGCGAGCCGCGTTGGCGTGGATCGCCGCGCACAGGTGGGCGGCAAGGCCCGGGCGTTGCTGGGACGGCGGTACGACGAGAGCGAAGGCCCGGCGATCGGCGACGAAGTCGTCCGCGATGCGCTGGTGCATGGCGGGCGGGCAGTCGGTGAACCAGCGTGTGAGGTGCCGGCGGTGTTCCTCGGCGAGGTCCATCAGCCGTTCGCCGTCGGCCGGCTCTCCGTCGTCGAAGGCAGCCAGTAGCTCGGCACGCCAGACCGCCGCCTCGCGCATGAGCTGCCGCCAGTCCTCCTTGCTGTAGGCGTCCGCGCGCCCCATGGCCTCCTGGTGCGCTGCCGAGTGCCGCCACTTGACCTGTGCTTCGGTCGCGTAACTGAGATCGAAGGTGACCTCGCCGAAGACCTCGAAGCGCTCCTCGGGAGTGAGCGACACCCCGGTCTGCTGCACCTCGATCGCCCGCTCCGCGACGTCGGCCAGCTGCTGCAGCCTGACGATCTCCTGGCTCAACTGCTGCTGTCGTGCTCGCAGGTGCTCCAGAGCGTTCGCGTTGGGATCCTGGAGTATCGCGGCGATCTCGTCGAGGGGAAAGCCCAGTTCCCGGTAGAAGAGGACCTGTTGCAGACGGGTCAGGTCCGCCTCGTCATAGAAGCGGTAGCCCGCGTGGCTGCGGCCGCTGGGTGAGAGCAGCCCCACCTTGTCGTAGTGGTGCAACGTGCGTACGGTCACCCCGGCGTACGCGGCCACTTGTCCTACGGAATACCCCATGTTCCCGTTCCTGCCTTTCGTCCGGCAAGCCACATCCTGTGGCCTGACGTAAGGGGAGGGTCAACACACGCATCGTGCACCTCTGGGGAGAGGTCGTGGTGGGGCGCCGGCAGGACCGCAGAGCGTCCTGCGGGAGGTAGCCGCCAGGGCCCGGCATCCGGCCGGGCTGGCCGTTGTGAGAGGGTCGGGCCCGGTTCAGGGCGGCCGGCCGGGACCGGGGCCACGAGGAGGGCAGTGTGGGAGGCAGCACGACCACGGCAGTGGTGCTGGTGGCGGACGACGACGCCGCCATCCGGCGCTCGCTGGAGCGCGGGCTGCGGCTGAGCGGTTTCACCGTGGTCCTCGCCGAGGACGGACCCGGCGCCCTCGCCGCGCTCGCCGCACGAATACCCGACCTTCTCGTCCTGGACGTGTCCATGCCGGGACTGACAGGTACGGAGGTGTGCCGGATCCTGCGGGATCGCGGGGACGAGACCCCCGTCCTGATGCTGTCGGCCCTGGACGAAGTGGCCGATCGGGTCGCCGGGCTCCAGGCCGGCGCCGACGACTACCTCGTCAAACCCTTCGCCCTGGAGGAACTGGTGCTGCGCCTGCACGCCCTGCTGCGGCGCAGCCCGGCGCGCAGCGCACAGGACGTACTGCGCGCCGGACCGCTGGAGATGGATCAGGCGACCCGCCAGGTGCGCCACGGCGGGACGGAGGTCCACCTCACCCGGCGGGAGTTCGAACTGCTGGCCACGCTGGTGCGCAACGCGGGCATCGTCCTGACCCGGGACCAGCTGCTGGACCGGGTGTGGGGATACGACTTCGAGGTGCGCACCGATGCGGTCGACACCTTCGTCAGCTACCTGCGCCGCAAGCTGGAGGAGGGCGGACGCCCCCGGCTGATCCACACGGTGCGCGGGGTGGGCTTCGTGCTGCGCGTGCCCGACGGGAGCGGATCGTGAAGCTCGCCACCCGGATCGCGCTCTCGGTCACCGTGGTCACGCCCTTGCTGGTGGTCGCCGCGGGGCTGCTGGTGCTCGGGCTCGTCGGCCGCGACCTGCGCCAGCAGCAGGACGTACGGCTGAACGACCGGGCCTCGGCCGTCCTGCCCGACGTACGGGCCCTGCTCACCGCCGACCGCAACGGCCGGGCGAAAGCGGAGCAGAACCAGCACCGCAAGGTGCTGGGCGACGTCCTCGACGCCGGGATCCGTGTGCAGAGTGCGGACGGGGCGACCGTCCTGCAGGGAGGGCCGCAGCCGGCCGAGGCGGCGCAGCTGCCCGAACGGACCCCGGACGGCCCGGTCACGGTCCACGTCAAGGGCCATGCCTGGCGGGTGCTGAGCGTGTCCGTGAGCGGCCCCGCGCCCGGGAACCTGTGGATCTACACCCCGGCCTCGGCCACCGACCCGCAGCTCGCCGCCGTGCGGCGCCGGGTGCTGCTGGTTGCCCTGCTGGCCGCCCCGGTCTCCGGGCTCCTCGCGTACGGGCTGGCGGGGCGCGCCACCGCCTCCGTGCGGCGGCTGAGCCGCCGGGCCGCCGAACTCGACCCGGCAGCCGGGGCCGCGGCCTTCGTCGGCACGCCGGTGAACATCGCCGAGGTGGACGAACTGTCCGCGGCGATCGGCCAGCTCCTCGCCCGCTACGACGAGCAGGCCGCCCGGACCGCGCAGGCGCTGGACACCGCCCGCTCCTTCTCCTCCGCCGCCTCGCACGAGCTGCGTACGCCGCTGATGAGCATGCAGACCGACCTGGACGTCCTCGCCGCCCACCCCGACCTCTCCCCCGCTGAAAGGGCCGAGGTGGTGCGGGACCTGCGAAGCGACCACGCCCGGCTGCTGGAACTGCTGACGGCGCTGCGGATGCTCGGGCTCGGTGACCTGGTGGAGGTGTCCGCGTTCGCGCCGCTCGACCTCTGCGAGCTGGTGGACGCGGCCGTCGGGGAGGCGGCGCGCCGGCACGGGGAGGCGGAACTGGACGTGGAGCTGCCGACGGAACTGCGGGTGTTCGGCTGGGACTCCGGGCTGAAGATCATGCTCGCCAATCTGCTGCGCAATGCGGTGGTGCACGGTCACCGGCCGGGAGTGCCGCCTCGGATCGCGGTCCGGCTGCGCACGCAGGGCGCTTTCGCGGTGCTCACCGTGGACGACGAGGGGCCCGGCGTGCCGCCCGCCGAACGCGAGGCCGTCTTCCGGCGGTTCCACCACCGGGCCGGCAGCCCGGGCTCCGGCCTCGGGCTCACGCTGGTGGCCCAGCAGGCCGCACTGCACCGGGGCACGGTCACCCTCGGCGACGCCCCCGGCGGGGCGGGTGCGCGTTTCGAGGTGCGCCTGCCGCTGGCCTCGGCGGACGAGCCGACGCTGCGCCTGCCCGCACGGCGCGACTGGATCTCCCGGGGCGACTGAGCGGGGCCCGGGGCCGGGATCGGAATCGGCGGCCGTGCGGCAGGGCGGAGTGCGGCAGGTCGCACGGTCACAAGGAATCCACAAAAACGCTCCCTAGCGTCCTGTCCGGCCGGCACGCCGTTGCACCGGCCCGTCGCACCGAAAGGGATACCACCATGTTCCGCAACCGCAGGACCGCCGCTGCGATCGGCGCCGTCGCCCTGGCCGGCGCACTGCTGTCCGCCGGCCCCGCGCAGGCCGACGGCGCTTCGCCGGCCCCCGCCGCGTCGGCCAAGTCCGCGCCGAAGGGCGACGGGGCGAAGGCGATCTGCAAGCGCCTGCCGAAGACCGAGGCCCGGATCAGCGCCGCTCTCACCCGGCTGAACGGCGACGCCACCGTCGCGGGATCGGTCGCCCGGCTCGAGCAGCGCGTCGCCGAAGCCAAGAGCGCCGGCCACACCGAGATCCACACCTACCTCAACGGCCGCCTGGCCTTCCGCAAGAGCCTGGTGCCGACCCTCCAGCAGCGCCAGACGGACCTGAAGGCCGTCTCCACCTGGTGCGCCGCGCAGGGGTCCAAGTGATCTCCACCCGCCGCGGCGCCACCGCGCTCGCCGCCCTGGCCGCGGCAGCGGTCCTGCTGCTGACCGGCTGTGGGGGCGGCGCCGACGCCCACCCCAAGGCGGAGCAGTCCGCGGGCGCAGACAGCCAGGCCGAGGAGATGCAGGCGAAGCTGGACGCCGCCGAGAGCGCGGCCTCGCAGGCGGACGCGGACGCCTCGCAGAACAACTGACCGCCCTCTGTCTCGACGGCCCGCCCGGTCCCCCGGGGCGGGCCGTCGCCTCGTGCGCGTCCGCCGCCCACGAGGAGGCCCGGGCCGGTGGCGCGCCCATACGGAACCAGCCTCATATACTGACAACAGGTTCACGGACTGACATCACATTGTCGGTTGGGAGGGGATGGGTCGCATGCCGGACGAGATGGCCTTGCTGGTGGCTGACGTGTTCGAGGCGGCGGGACTGCTGCGCAGGTCAGGGGAGGCGATCGCCGCGACCGAGGGGCAGACTCAGGCCCGCTGGCAGCTACTGAGCGTGGTCTCAGAGGAGTCCCTGACCGTCGCCCAGGCGGCCCGCCGCCTGGGCATCTCACGCCAGGGGGTGCAGCGCGTCGCCAACGATCTCGTCCGCGAGAACCTGGCCGCCTTCGAGCCCAACCCCGAGCACCGCGGCTCCCCACTCCTGGCACTCAGCCCCAGCGGGCACCGCGTCCTGAAGAAGATCACCGCCCGCGCCACCGAAACCCATCGCGCCCTGACCGTCGGCATCCACGGCGACGACATCGCCCAGACCCGCGACCTTCTGCACCGCCTCATGGAACAGCTGCGCCACCACGAAGCCGACGGGCAGACCCCCTCCGGGTAAGCCCCGCTGCGAGGGTCGACCGGCAGGCCACGGATGGGACGGACGACCACTCGTCCAGGCGATGTGAGCAGCCTCAGATTTCTTGCTGCCCAGCGCGCCGAAACCGTGCCGCTCGTAGAAGCGCCGTGCCGACTCGTTGACCTGGAACGTCCGCAGCGCCAACCCGGCCTGACGACGCTGCTTCGCCGAGTGCACGAGGCGGCCACCCAGCGGCAGAGGTGCTGGCGGAGACGCTCGCGGTGGCATCCGGGACGGGGGCCCGGGACCGGGTTCACCGGTGGCAGTTCGGGCTTGCCGTGTGCGCTGATGATGTGGTCGTACATGGGAGCCCTGGACGGCCTGGGCGTCTTCTTCCTCTCGGTGCCCCTGATGTGGCTGGCCGCTTTTGCCGACCCGCGCCGCAGGCCCGCGTCCGCGGCCGTCATGGGCGGCGCCGGAGCGCTTGTGATGGCGGCGATGGCAACCGTGCCCGGCTTCTGGTGGCGCGCCTGACCCGGACAGGGCCCCGGCCTGTGCCGTCGTCCCGGGTGGCCCGCACGGGCAGGGTGGACGCGAGTGTGGGGCCCGAACTCGTCGAGTTCGGGCCCCGCACTTGCTTCCTGCCTGCTGATCAGGCGGGGCGGCCGCCGAAGGGAACGTCCGGGCCGTAGTACGTACCCAGTTCCTCGCGGTACCCGGCGTCGCCGAGGTGCTTGTCGCGATGGAACTCGGGGGCGTTCTTGATCTGTTCCTTGGTCCGGTCGACGTAGATCTTCTCGTCGTTCGGTTCGATCCGGATCACCGTGCTCGCGGGCAGGAGGACCTCCTTGCCGAAGATCCACACCCCGGTGTCCACGACCAGGTAGGCGTCACCGACCTCATCGGAGTGCTTGTCGACCTTGCCGATGCTCCCGTCGACCGCCTCGACCTTGTAGCCGGTCAGGTCGGTACCGGCCAGGTGGCCCGAGGTCGACTTGTAACTCCACACATGCTCAGTCACGCGAAAACAACTCCTCCGGTAATCAGAGGGCGACAGGATTTCCCGCCGACCTTCCTTTTTCCGTATCGTGCCCGGCGGTCTTCGTGTTCCGCCTCAACTCCGCCTGCCCCGCCGTCGGCTCCTCATGCACGTGCTCCGGAACCGTGCAGAGGGAAACGTGGCGGTGGCCCGCCCGGCACCGGGCAGGCCACCAACTCCTCCGCCCCGCACCAAGGCGAAGACCGCTGCTACCAGCGGTACCAGCGGCCGCTGCCGCTCTTCGGGCGAGCGACGAAACCGAGCAGCCAGATCACCAGAACGGCGATCGCGGCCCACCAGAGAATCTTCAGCGCGAAACCCGCACCGAAAAGAACCAGGACCAGCAGCAGAACAAGAAGCAGGGGAACCATAGTTATCAACCTCCGAACAGACGTGTGCCCCAATAGCTCCCGCACACACCTGCGCCCGTCCGGTCCACAGCGATCCGAAAGGGCGGAATGCGGACCGCACCTGCGATTAGGCGGAAATCATGGACACTACAGAAAAGGCGCGGGTCGAGACCTGGCCGACCGGCGCAGCGTGCGCTCCCCGTCCACGCCATCGCCTCACGCCGGGCGAAGAGATGCGCCCAGTCGCGGTCCCGCTGTCGTGTCGCACGGCACGGCACGGCCGTGAGCGGGCAGTGCCGAGAAGGGGTGGGCGGGGTGATCTCCTGGTAGCCCCCCGCGGTGATCGTCCGCGGCCGTTCGGGGGACCCGTGATCCACCCCGGCGGTTTTCCCACACAGCGCGGGCATCGCTTGATGAAACGAGGGAGAGACACGATGCCGCTCTATCTGTCGCGATTCAGCTACACGCCGGAGACTTGGGCCAGGCTGATCAACCACCCCGAGGACCGCGCAAAGGCCGCGCAGTCGTACATCGAGTCCGTCGGTGGGAAGCTGCACGGCTTCTGGTACGCCTTCGGCACCCACGACGGCTACAACCTGTGGGAGGCTCCGGACAACGTCTCCATGGCCGCGGTTGCTCTGGCCATCAGTCAAGGCGGTGCGCTCAGCTCGTTCGAGACGACGGTTCTCCTGAGCATCGACGAAACGCTGGATGCACTGCGCACAGCCCAACAAGTCCAGTACCGGGCTCCCGGCACACAGCGGTGAGGCGCGCTGGTCAACCGTGTCGGACCGTAATCCGCAGGCGCGGGGCAACGAGGATGGGCGCATCAAGGCGGTGGGTGAGGATCGAGGTGCGCGCGGTGGAACGTGAGGGTGCGGGAGCGGGCCGGCGGTGACGGCGGACGAGGCGGCCGGCGCGTCGGCGCCGGAGGGGCTGGGGCCTGTTCTGGCGTGGCTGCTCGAGCGGTCCCACGGAGCGTCCGCGGTGGAGTTGGCCGATCTGATCGGTCAGGCCGCCCGCCGGCTCGGCATCACGCGGACCCGCCTGTATCTGACGGACATCCAGCAACGGCGGCTGGCGCCGCTGCCCCAGTCCGACCTCACGGTGGAGGAGCAGGACGGTCTCGACGTCGACGGGTCCCTGGCCGGCCTGGCCTACCGGACTCAGCACGTCCAGCAGTCGCGTGGCGAGGACACCGTCTGGTTTCCGATGGTTGACGGCGTCGAGCGGATCGGGGTCATGCAGACCACCGGCTCTAGGCTGGACGCCAGTCTGCTGGAGGGGGGCCGGGCGCTGGCCAGTCTGGCCACGCTGCTGGTGGTATCCAAGTCCTCGCACCACGAACTGCTCATCCAAGGCGAGCGGGGGCGGCCGATGAGCCTGCAGGCCGAATTGCTGTGGGGGTTCCTGCCGCCGCGGACCATCGGCACCGACCGGGCGACGTCGGCCGCTGTGACGGAGCCGGCCTATGACATCGGTGGTGATGCCTTCGACCACAGTTTCATAGACGGCGTCCTGCACCTGACGCTGCTGGACGCGATGGGTCACGACCTCGCCTCCGGAGGAGCGAGCGCCGTCGGCCTGGCCGCCTGCCGCTCCACCCGACGCTCCGGCGGCACCCTCCGCGAGATCGCCAGCACCATCGACCGCACCCTGGCGAAGTGGATCCCTGAGCGGCTCATGACCGCGGTCATCGCCGAACTCGACACCCTCCACGGGGACTTCACCTGGATCAACTGCGGCCACCCGCCACCGCTCCTCATCCGCGACGGCCACGTCCTGCCCGGCGCCCTCGAACGAGCCGCCCGCCTCCCCCTCGGTTACGGGTTCCACACACCCCACCCGCCGGCCGAGCACCACATCCGGCTCCAGCCCGGCGACCGTGTCCTGATCTACAGCGACGGCATCACCGAAGCCCGCTCCCCCGATGGGGACCTCTTCGGAGAGCAGCGCCTGGCCGACACGGTCATCCGCTCCACCGCCACGGGCGACAATGCCCCCGAAGCACTACGCCGCCTCATCCAGAACCTGATCATCCACCAGGACCACCGCCTGCGCGACGACGCGACCATCCTCTTGGCGGAATGGCACCCCACGCCCTGACCGCCCCCGCGGCTTCCCGGCGGGAACGGGTCGGCATCAGCCGGGCCGTGAGCGACCGGGGACGGCCAGCCCGACGGGCCCAAGCCACCGGGACCGACCAGGCGCCCCGCTGCCCGGAGCGGTGCCTACCTCACCAGGGCTCAGGCGGCGCGGCCGTACGACCCCGATCATCCGCTCGATCCCAGCCCGGCCCTTTCCCAGCTGGGGAGGTCGTGGCAGACGGACGGCCGCGTGGTCGGCATCGTCACCAACGCCACCGCCGAGGTGGAAGACGTACGGAGCGCGCGCCAGGCCGTGCTGGACGCGGGGATGCGGCCACTGGTCATCGCACCCGGTCGCCGTCCAGCGGGCCTTCGCCAAGGCGCGGTCCGTCGAGTACGACGCACTCATGGTCGTCGGCGCGCCCGCGCAGGGATGCGACACCGACGGCGCCCGGGACGGCCGACCGCCACGGCAAGGCCATCGGCGCGTGGAACGGTGCTCGGCGACTCGGCGACTCCTCCAGATCACCGGGGCCTGGCGGATGCGGTCCGGACGTTAGGCCCTCGCGCGACCGGGCAGGCGCTGGGAGACGAAACGTTCTGGGACGCGAGGGAGGCACATCTGATGACCACTGCCCGCGAGATCATGACGGAAGGCGCCGAGTGTATCGGCGCCGAGGAGACCATCCTCGAAGCGGCGGAGAAGATGAAGAGGCTGGGTGTCGGGGCGCTGCCCATCTGCGGCACCGACAACAGGCTGAAGGGCATGCTCACCGACCGCGACATCGTGGTGAAGGTCCTGGCGGAGGGCAAGGACCCCGCTCAGTGCAAGGCCGGGGAGTTCGCCCAGCGCGAGGCCGTGACCATCGGGGCGGACGACGACGCCGCGGAGATCCTGCGCACGATGGCCCGGCACAAGGTACGCCGGCTGCCGGTCATCGACGGCCACGACCTCATCGGCATGGTGACCCAGGCCGACGTGGCACGCGCCCTGCCCGACGCCAAGGTCGGCGACCTGCTGGAGACCCTGTCCAGCTGATCCGTCCGGGCCCGCCCGGGAGGCCGCTGCGGTGGCTTTCGGGACGTGCCCGGAACGCTCGCCTGCTCCCCCGTCAGACTTCGAGACGTTCGAGGAGCAGCGGGCGGTGGAGTTCCGCGACCGGGGCCAGCAGGTCCGGATGCCGGAGCAGTGCGGCCGCCCGGTGGTCGTCCGGGCCGGGCTGGGTCAGCCGGCGGAACGCGACGGGCACCGTACCCGCGTGGTCGGTCCCGTTCACGGCCAGCGCCGCCTGCACGGCGAGGGCCGGCGCGCTCAGCAGGCACGCGGCCCAGCTGGCGACGACCTCGTCCACCCAGGTGCGCCACGCGTGGTCCGGCGAGTCCGCGGTCACCTCCGGGTGGTCCGCGTCGGATCCGGCGATCCAGTCGAGGCGGTCCGACCCTCCGGGCCCGGTCAGCGCGACCAGCTGTACGTCGAGGGCCGTCGGGTACCGAAGCCAGGCGGCGAGGGTGACGGCCTGGTGGGACTGCGCTTCGGCGAGGCTGCGCTCCAGAGCACCGCGACCGGAAGGGTAGGCGCGGGTGAGCCACTGCGCCGTGGCCGCGATGAGCGGAGACAAGGAGATGTCCGTGGGCACGGCAGCCCTCCAGGGCGGGACGGGAGACGGGACATCACCGTAACGGCGCTATGACCGGTATTGGAATGGAAAGGCGTGTCCTGTCCTGGTGGCATCGGCCACAGCGGGACCGACACGCGGACCACGAATCGAGGAGGACACCATGGGACACGGCGGCGACGTCATCGCAGAGCTGACCACCGACCACCGCGAAGTGGAAGAGATCTTCGGCAAGATCGAGGCACTCCCCGCCGGAGACGCCCGCAGGAAGGTCAAGGCAGACCAGGCGATCATGGAACTGGTCCGTCACTCCGTCGCGGAGGAGTCGTACCTGTATCCGGCCGTACGGAAGTACCTGCCGGAGGGCGACAGCCTGGCAGACAAGGAACTCGAAGACCACGCAGCGGCCGAGCGCACCATGAAGGATGTGGAGGGCTGCGACGCCGACGACCCCCGCTTCGACGCGCTGATGACGAAGCTGATGGCGGAGATCCGCGAGCACGTCGCCGACGAGGAGGGCAACCTCTTCCCGAGGCTCCGTGCCGCATGCACCGCCGAGGTCCTCGGCGAGCTGGGCGACAAGGTCCGAACCGCGAAGAAGACGGCTCCGACCCGTCCGCACCCCTCGGCCCCGGACACCCCGCCCGCCAACAAGCTCCTCGCCCCCGGGGTGGGCCTCGTCGACCGTCTGCGCGACGCGATGAGCGGGCGCGGCAAGGAATCCTGACGGATCCCGGCCCCTCCGGCGCCGGTGGCGCGCCAGGGGTACCGAGCACGGCAGCCCGAGCCCCCTGCTAACTGCCCGGCCGGGCCGGCGACGATCGGGGACGCCGCTGACCCGGCCGTGAGGATCCGTCGGGCGGGGCCATGAGCGCGGCCGTCGTGGGTAGGCGCGGGACAGCGACGGCACCACACCGGGGCGCGACAAGAACATCGCACCGGCAGAAAGCGGCCCCAGTTCTCCCGTCCCCTGGAGGCACGAGACCCATGACGTCCTTCGGTTACTTCCTGGCATGCGAGGAATTCACCCCCAGCCAGCTCTTGGACCAGGCTCGCCGAGCCGCCGACGCCGGGTTCACCCGCCTGGCGATCTCCGATCACTTCCACCCCTGGAACGACGCACAAGGCAACAGCCCGCTGGTCTGGTCCATGATCGGAGCCCTCTCACAGACGGTCGACCTGCCCGTCACCACGTTGGTCACCTGCCCCACCACGCGCCTGCACCCCGCTGTCACGGCCCAGGCCGCGGCCACCTCCAGCAGGCTGCTCGACGGCAGGTTCACCCTGGGCGTGGGAACCGGCGAGGCGCTGAACGAACACGTCCTCGGCGACCGCTGGCCGCCCTTCGCGGTACGCGCCGAGATGCTCGAGGAAGCCGTCGAAGTGATGCGCGAGCTGTTCACCGGCCGCCAGGTCAGCCACCACGGGCGCCACTACACGGTGGAGACCGCCCGCCTCTACACCACCCCGCACGGGCCGCTTCCCGTATACGTGTCGGCCTTCGGACCGAAGGCGGCGGAGCTCGCCGGACGGATCGGGGACGGATGTGTCCTCATGGGCCCCGACGAGGAGGCCATAGAGACGTTCCGGGCCGCGGGCGGCGAAGGCAAGCCCGTCATCGGCGGCCTCAAGGTGTGCTGGGGAGCGGACCGGCAGAAGGCCGTGGAGACCGCGCACCGGCTGTGGCCCACGGAACAGCTGCCCGGTGAACTCAACCAGATCCTGCCGACCCCCGCGCACTTCGAGCAGGCGAGCACCCTCGTCACCCCCGGTCAGGTGTCCGAGAACGTTCCCTGCGGTGACGACGCCGAGGAGCACGTGGCAGCCGTACGGGCGTACGTGGACGCGGGCTTCGAGGAGGTGTACATCGGGCAGATCGGCCCCGACGACGAGGCGTTCTTCGCGGGATACCGCGAGAAGGTGCTACCGGCCCTCAGTGGATGAGGGCCCCGCATACGAGGAGTGGTCATGAGCGACGACAGCGGGCCGAGCATGCGGGCCCAGGAGATGCGCGACAAGGCTCAAGAGCTGGAACAGGCTGCACAGCGGGCAACCGACCCTGCGGAGCGGCAGCGGCTCACGGAGAAGGCCCTGCACATACGTGAGAAGAGCGAACAGGAGAACGGCCCCGGCAGCGGAACCATGGACCCCATGTAATTGGCCTCAGGTGTAATTGGCCTCAGGGCCTGCGCCTCAAGGCACCGGTGGTCGTGACTGCGCGCCGGCCGCACAGCGACGGCCCCACAATCCACAATCACCGTTTCGTGCCCGGCGCAGGCTTCCTGGCCCGCCACACCGACACTGCGAGCCCGCCAGCGGCGAGCAGTAGGAGGCCTCGGAGGACCATCGGCTGTTCCAGGAGGGCCTGCCCCGGTGGCGCTCCGGTCGTGCTCCAGGGCGGCCTACCAGCGGCACCGGTCAGCTGGTCGGTGACGAGCAAGGCTTTCAAACGCGCGGATTGAGCCGTCGTGGTCGTGTCCTTGCCGGCCATGTCCTGGCTCCTCTCGTGCACGCGCGGAGGGTGCCACGGCCGGGCAGGGCGCGATCACGGCTTTCCCTTCGTGAGCCGGCCCTGTCCTGCCGGTGGCGCTGGGTTCCTGTTGCCACGAGGTCAGCCGACCCTCCGCTTACCGGGAGGGTCCTGCGGATCGACGCCGGTGACCGCCGATGCATCCCGCGTACCACTGGGACGACGCGACGCACCCTGCGGCCCCAGATCACGCATTCCCTTCTCGCTCTTCGAGCCCGAGGCCTGCCGCTCTCCTCTGCGGCCTTCGCTCTTGCCCACGTCGACGCCGGAACCCTCGGATTCCTCCTTGGACACCTTCCGTCCGGGACCCGGGGCGGGAGCATGCTTTTCCGCCTCGAAGGAACGCTTGGCACTGGGGTTCTCCTGCTGACGTGTAGCGTCCACGTCCGGCGACCAGCCGTGCTGCTGACCGGAGTGCCTACTGATCGCTTCTTCTTGGGTCGGCTTGCGCTGTTTCGCCATGGCCTGTCTGCCCTTCCTCAGCCGCCCGGGCCGACCGGCCCGGCGGACTCTTCCATGCTTGATGCCCCTACCCACCTATATCCGGACAACCCAACAGGCTGGACCGGACTCCCGGAGGCATGTCGGCGGGGAAACGGACGTGGGCGCGGGCCGGGACCGGGTGGACCGCGGCCCGAACTGTGTTCCGCGGCCCCCGACATGTGGATCGAGGTCTCCGCCGCCGATGCTGCGGCGGCCGGCATCGAGGAAGGGGACCTCGCGCGGGTTTCCACGCGGCGGGGGAACGTCCGGGCGCGGGTCCGCATCGCCTTGGCCGCCCGCCCGTTCCGGCCCCCCGCACCCGCGAGCGCCGCGTCGTAACCGGTCGCACCCGTCCGTGGGGAAGCGGCGGCGGCCCGCCCTTCTCAGCCACCGGCGTGCGCCATGAAACACCCGGAGCCGGGTAGGCGCGGCGCATGAACCCCTCTCCTCAGCTCGCAGCTTCCGGTTCGGCGTCCCTCTTCTTGATCCTGGCTGGTGTCGTCGTGGTCGTTCTCCTGATCGCGGCGTTCTGGTACGGAAGCCGACGCGCCGCAGCCCGCAGGGACCCCGGTGCCCAGCCGGCGGACCAGAGCCCACAGGCGCGTACCCGGCAGGAGTCCTGGCAGACCCCCGACGAACCCGACGGGCCGCCCCGTCGGTGACCGCTGATTCGCGGCGCCCTGAGGCGGGCAGCGGCTGGAGGCGTTCGGGGCGCGCCCTGGATCGGAGGTACAGCCGTGCACGACGCCAAGCCCCTGAGCCCGTCGGGGCTTCCCTCCTCACCGTGTACCTGAACGACCACCTCACCGGCTCGGGTGCCGGTGTACGCCTGAGCCGGCGGATCGCGGACCGGCACCGTCGTACGGGTTCGGGGCCGGAGCCGGCCGCTCTGGCGGGGCAGATCGAAGAGGATCAGCGGAGCCTTCGCCGGATCATGCGCGACCTCGGTGTTACCGTGCGGCGGCTGCGCGAGGTGGCGGGCCGGATCGGGGAGGAGGCGGGGCGGCTCAAGCTGAACGGCAGGCTACTGTCCCGTTCCCCGCTCAGTGACCGTGCTGGAGCTCGAAATGATGCTCTTGGGCGTCGAGGGCAAGGCCGCGTGCTGGCGGGCGCTGCGTGCGCTCGCCGCGACCGACACCCGTCTGGACGCCTCCGACCTCGACCGGCTGCTCGCCCGGGCGGACGCACAGACCCGCACCCTGGAGGACCTGCGCCGACGCCGCGCGGCCGAGGTCCTCACGGCGGAGCTCGCCGCCGTGAGGACCGGCCCGTCCGCAGGCCGGTGACGCCCACCGGCCGGGCGCGGCGCAGGACCTCGGCCGCCGGGTCGTGCGCACTGACATGACTCGCGCCGAACTGGAAAGCCGCACGGTATGACACGCATCTCCAAGACAGACCTCGGAGGCGAACACGAGCCTCCGAGCACCGGAAGCGACGCGGGCGGGGCGGGACCCGGCGCGGGCGTCGAAGAGCGGGCCCCCGATCAGCCCTCCGAACTGACCCGACGGTCATGGTCGGCCGTGCTGCACGGGACGGTCAGGGAGTTCAGGAACGACGAGCTGGCCGACCGCGCGGCAGCTCTGACCTACTACGGGGTGCTGGCGCTCTTCCCGGCGCTCCTGGTTCTCGTGTCCCTGCTGGGGATGGCCGGCGAGTCGGCGACGCAGCGGGTGCTGGAGGACTTGCAGAGGCTTGCTCCCGGCTCGGCCCGGGACGTGCTCAGCGACGCTGTGGAGCAGTTGCAGGTCCACAGCGGCGTCGGCTCGCTGCTGGCGGTCGTCGGTCTGGTCGTGGCGCTCTGGTCCGCCTCCGGCTACGTCGCCGCATTCATCCGCACTTCGAACGCCGTCTACGACGTGCCCGAGGGCCGGCCGCTGTGGAGGGTCCTGCCGCTGCGCCTCGCGCTGACCGTATCGCTGCTGATCCTCGCCTGCGCCAGCGCGCTCATCGTGGTCTTCACCGGCGGCCTGGCACAGCGGGCCGGTAGGGCCCTGGGCATCGGTGACACCGCACTGACGGTGTGGTCGATCGCGAAGTGGCCGGTCCTGGTGCTCCTTGTCACGATCATGATCGCGCTGCTGTACTGGGGGGCGCCGAACGCCAAGGGCCGCGGATTCAAATGGGTGACCCCCGGTAGCTTCCTGGCGCTGCTGATCTGGATGCTCGCCTCGGCCGGCTTCGCGTTCTACGTCGCGAACTTCGGCTCCTACAACAAGACCTACGGCACGGTCGCAGGTGTGATCGTCTTCCTGGTCTGGTTGTGGATCACCAACCTCGCCATCCTCCTGGGACTGGAGTTCGACGCGGAGATGGCCCGCCAACGCGCGATCGCCGGCGGACTGCCCGAGGACGAGGAGCCGTACGTCGAGCCCCGCGACACTCGTGCCTGGAGCGAGGACGAACGCCGACGTATGGAATGACCCGCGCGACCGCGGTCGCCCCCGACAGCCTCAGGGGCCGAGGTCCAGGTCGAGCAGGGCTTCCGAGACGGACTCGGTGAGCGCGGGATGGATCCAGTAGGGAGTCCGTGCCAGGGTGGCGGCGCCGATCCCCAGACTCATCGCCACCACCACCGGCTGGATCAGGGTGGCGGCCTGCGGCCCCAGGATGTGGGCGCCCAGCAGCAGTCCGGTGCCGCGGTCCGCGAGCACCTTGCAGAATCCCGTCCCGTCCTCCAGCGCCCACCCGTACGCGGTGTCCGAGAACCGGCGTACGGCGACCGCGTAGTCGAGGCCCTCCTCCCGGCACTGCTGCTCGGTCCGGCCCACGTGTGCGATCTGGGGGCGGGTGAATACCGCTGCGGGGACGGCACCGTGATCGGTACGGATCAGGTCGTCGGCGTGCAGCAGGTTGTGCGCCACCACCCCCGCCTCCCGGTTCGCGACGTGCTTGAGGGGGAAGGGCGTGCACACGTCACCGAGGGCGAAGACGCTGGGGGCAGTGGTCCGCTGGAAGCCGTCCACGACGACTCGCCCGTCGTCGTGAACGGCGATCCCGGCCCGGTCGACGTGGAGCCTGTCGCCGTTGGAGGTACGGCCGACGGCGACGAGCAGGGTCTGCGCCTCCACGGTCGCACCGTCGTCGAGTACCAGCCGCAACCGCCCCGGCGCGCCCTCGACACGGGTCAGCGCCGTGCCCGTGCGCACGTCGTAGCGGTCTCCGGCGATCTCGGTGTAGGCGGCGGCGACGTCCTCGTCCAAGTCGGCGAGCAGCGTGTCCTCCTGCTCGATGACGGTGACGCGGCTGCCCGCGGCGTGGAAGACGTGCGCGAGCTCGGCCGCGATGTAACCGCCGCCCAGCACCGCCAGGTGCCGTGGCGGGCCGTCCAGGCGCATGACCGTGTCGGAGGTCTCGTACGGGAGCCCGGAGGCCGCGACCGGTTCCGGCACGGCGGGACGGCTGCCGACGGCGACGACGACCTGCTCTCCACGGATCGTGACGGCGCCCTCGCCGGTCCCGATCATGAGAGTCCGGTCCGCGGTGAAGCGCGCGGGCCCCTTGTAGACGTGGACGTACGGGGACCCGCGCCGGCCGTCCTCGCCCTCGGCCGCCTCCCGGCCCACGCGCCCGAACACCCTCGCCCGGACGTCGGCCCAGCGGACGCCGTGCAGCGCCGCGTCCACGCCGAGGCGGCCGGCTTCACGGACGCCGTCGGCGACGTCCGCCACGTGCACCAGCATCTTGCTCGGGATGCATCCCCGGTTCAGGCAGGTACCGCCGAAGGGCCCTTCGTCGATGATGGCAACGTCCAGGTGGGAGAACCGGTCGTCGACGATGGCGTTGCCGGAACCCGCCCCCACGATGACGAGGTCATGAGTACGCATGCCGCGGAACGTACCCCCGTATCGCGGGCGTACCGCCGGGCACGCGCGGCCGGGGCACAGGTACGCCCGTACGGGCCCGGGCGCCGCGGCCGGGCCCTCGGCGCCCGGGCCCGTGGCCGGCAGGTGCTCAGTGGTCCGTACCGTCCTCCGGGCCGGCCTGGTGCTCCCCGGCCGCGGTGACGGGTGGGGGCGCCGCGTCCGGCGCCCCGGCGGCGGGGTGGGCGCGGAGGTAGCCGACCACCGTGTTGCTCACGGCGACGAGCGGCACCGCCACGACGGCTCCGCCGATGCCCGCGATCGCGCCGCCGGTGGCGACGGCCAGTACAACGGCCAGCGGATGCACCCGCACGGCCCGGCCCAGGATGAACGGCTGTAGGACGTGTCCTTCGATCTGCTGGACCACGAGGACGACCATCAGCGCCATCAGCGCGGTGAAGACCCCCTCGGTGACGAGCGCGACGACGACCGCGAGCGCTCCGGAGACGACCGCGCCGACGAGGGGCACGAAGGACGACAGGAAGATCACCACGCCGATGGGGACGGCGAGCGGTACGCCGAGGAAGTAGATGCCCACGCCGATGAAGACCGCATCGATCAGCGCGACGATCATGGTGCCTCGCACGTAGGCGGTGAGTGTCCGCCAGGCGCGCGGGCCGGCACCGGCGACCCCGGGACGGGCAGCGACGGGGACGAGTTTGAGGGTCCACAGCCAGATGCGCCTGCCGTCGTACAGGAGGAAGAGCGTGGCGAACATGGCCAGGAGCAGACCGGTGATCACCTCCACCAGCACGGTCACGCCTTGCAGGCCGGTGGAGGTGATGTCCTTCGTGCTGGTTCCGATGGTGTCGCTCAGGGTGTCGGCGATGTCGTTGATCTGTTGCTGCGTGACGTGGAGCGGGCTGTCGATCAGCCACTGTTTGAGTTCCTCGATGCCTTCCTGAACGCGTTCGGAGAGGTTGCCGAGGTTGTCGAGCACCTGCCAGACAATGAACCATCCGACCAAGCCGAGCAGCACGAATCCGCAGGTCGCGGTCAGCGCCGTCGCCGCGCCCCGCGAGAGTCCGCTTCGGTGCAGCCGGGCGACCGTCGGCTGGAGCAGCGCGGTGACCAGGAGCGCGACGACGAAGGCGAGCACCACCAGCCGTACCGCCCCGATCACCCTCATCAGCACCCAGAGGGTGGCGGCGAGCACCAGGAACCGCCAACCGGCCTCCGCGGCGACCCTCACCGCCCAGGGCACCGCCGCAGCCGGGTTCCTCGGTCCGGGACCGGCACCGGCACCGGCATCGGCACCGGGTCGCGCGTACGGAGGTTCCGAGTCCTCCCACGCTCCGGCGTCTTCCGCGTCACGTCGGGCCCGGAGCAGCGCTCGGCGCTCGCTGAGCCCAGCGGCCCTCTTCTTCAGGCGCCCGAGCCATCCAAGCGAACCGGGCTGTCCGTTTCGGTCCACCGCACAGTCCCTCCGAGTGGTTTTCGTACGAGGGCGCCTTCCAGGCTGGCGGCTGCTCCGCCCTCCGGCACCCCGGGCACCCGGGCGCTGCCCCTTCGCCTCCGGGCCTCGGACGCGGCGCAGCTTCGCCACCCGGGAGGGTTCGCGCAGGAGCGAGCAGGTGCTGATCTTCTGGGCCCGGCATCTGTCGCGGGCCAGGATGCCGAGCACCCCGGCGGCCACGGCCGGCCGGGGCGTCAGGCAGCCGGGTCAGACCTGGCCACGCCACTCTCCGCCGGCCGTACCGCGGTCCTCGATGAAGTGCTTGAACCGCTTCAGGTCGCCCTTGACCTGCCGGTCGACGAACCCGAGCTTGTCGCCGAGGTTCTCCGCCATACCCTCCGGGTCGAAGTCCATCATCAGCGTGACCTCGGTGTGGGCGGGGTCGATCGGGCGGAACGTGACCAGGCCCGACTGCTCGGTCTCACCGCCCACGGTCACCCAGGCGACCTTCTGGTCCGGAACCTGCTCGGTGATCTCCGCGTCGAACTCCCGCTCCACTCCAGCGATCTTCGTCACCCAGTGCGTGAGGGTGTCCGAGCGCTGCTCGATGCGCTCCACGCCGACCATGAACTGCGGAAACGATTCGAACTGCGTCCATTGGTTGTAGGCCGTCGTCACCGGCACATCAACCTCGATCGATTCCTTCACCTGCGACATCAAAGAAGTCCCTTTCGACTACTGTTCCGCGGCCGTGTCCCGCGGCTGTCGGTTCATCCCTCCCCCGGACCCACTCGCATGCCCAAGTTCCGGCACGCCAACCACCCGCGGGGAAGGGCGCGCGCGGCGTGTCGCCGCAACCAGCCCAGCCCAACTGGCGGCAACGCCACGCGGCGGGCGAGTGCCCGCATGACGGGCTTACCGGGAGCAGGCGGACCCTGAGCCGTTCGGGCCCCGATGGTGCGGGGTGCCCCGGTCACGCACTCTGGAGGCATGGCGTCGATCATCGTGCTGTTCGAAATGGAACCGGACCAGGCCATCGGACCGGACGGCGTGGAACCGGTCGTGGTCGCCGTGCACGCCGCCGGCGCGGACCCCGAGGTGCCCGAAGACCCGCTCCCCCGCACCCTCTGCGGCCTGGACACCGACGAGATGGAACACTCGCACTACAGCCCGGCCGGGCCCGGCGAGCCCTGGTATCCCCCCTCACTCCACGAGCGACGGTGCCCGCGGTGCGACACGGGACTCCACACCCTTTGACGTGCTTCCCGCTCGCACCGTGCAGGAACGGCGCGCGTCACCCCGCGGTCCGGTACGGCTCAGGTCAGTCCCACTGCTGGTCCGCGAGGGAGCTGACCGGCTGCGGCTTGCCGATGACGGCCAGGGCTATGAAGAAGTTGATCTGGCCGATCGCGATGGTGAGGGTGGCCAGCGCCCTCTCGTCGTAGTGCTTCGCCACCTCGGCGTACAGCTCGTCCGACACCCGCTCCTCGCCGCGCGGGGCGGGCTGGAGGGTGGCCTCCACCAGGGCGAGCGCGGCACGCTCGGCACCGGTGAAGTACGGGGCGTCCTGCCAGGACGAGACGGCGGTGATGCGCTCCTCGGACTCCCCCGCCTTGCGCAGGAAACCCGTGTTCAGAATGGTCAGGTAGGTGTTGCCGACGATCTGCCCCGCACGCAGGTGGACAAGACTCATCGTGGTACGCGGCACCGAACGGTTGCCCGTGGCCCGGAACAGGGCGGCACTGATGTCCTTCAGCTCGGGCACGAACTCGCCCGGGTGGGACATCCGGGAGATCGAGGGGTTCGTCATGACTGCACTCCTTCACATCGGCCAGGTCGGCGTCTTCACAGCACTGACGGATGGGCTCACGAAGATGTGACAGGAACCGGGAAGAATCTTCCTCCAGCGCTCTGCGGGAACAGCGCAGGACCGTCAGTGTGGCTCCGCCCAGCCGTGCCGGACGGCGTAACCTCCGAGCTGCATACGGGTCCGGACCCCGGCCAGGTCCATGAGGTGGCGCAGGCGCCGGTGCAGCGTCCGTGGTGACAGACCGAGTTGAGTCGCGGCCGTCAGGTCGGTCAGGCCGGCCAGGAGGAGCGCGAGGATCCTCCGGTCGAGGTCGGTCGGGCCCTGCGCACCGAGCTCGACGGCGGGTTCGGCCCCTCCGCCAAGGCCCGCCAGTTCGAAGGGGTGGGCGGTTCTCCATACCGTCTCGAACAGCGCGTCCAGCGCGTCCAGCAGGCCGCTGCGGTGCAGCAGCACGGCGCCGGGCTCGCCGTCCGGCGTGACCGCGAGCGGGACCAGGCCGAGGTCGGCGTCGGCCAGTACGAGTTTCATCGGCAGCTCGTCGGCGACACGCAGTTGCACGCCCTTGCGCAGTGAATCGATCGCATCGTCGATGATGCCCGGCTCTCCCAGCACGGCCCGGTCCAGTACCGCCCGGAATTGCACCCCGCGGCCGATGGCCACGGGCTCGGCCGTGTTCTCGTCGGGCGGCAGAGCGACGAACGGTGCGGTGATGAAGCTTCGGACCTGCGTGCGGGCCGCCTGCTGCACCTGGAGGAAGCGATGACGGATGGCGTCGACGCCCGTGACGACCTCGATCAGATCGCTGATGCTGTTCCCGGTCATCGCCGCCCGGTGTTCCTCGGCGAAGGTCACCAGTGCCTGCTCCGCCATGCGCAGCCCGTCCCGGCGCTGGCTGATGAGGGCGCCGAGGGCCACGGCCGGCGGCGCGGCGGTGAACTGTTCGTCCGCCGACCTGGTCACGAGGCCCCACCCGACGAGGCGGGACAACGTCTTGTCGACGTGGGCCGGTGGCAGGACGAGCACGTCCGCGAGCAGGGTCGCGGTGGAGTTCGGCCGTCCGAGCAGCGCCCGGTAGACGCGCTCGTCATCGGGTTCGAGGCCCAGGACATCCAGCATCGGCGACCGACCCTCTTTCCCTTGGCGCAGCGGGGAGAGTATGCGCCATGGCGGCAGACCCTGAATAGTGCCTGCTGGGAGCACATATGACGGGAAAGGCCCCGGGAAGTCGCCTCCCCGGGGCCCGACACTGCGGTTCATCGCAGGCCGTACGCCCGGATGATCTCGTTCTTGACGCTGAAGCCGCTGTCCGTCTCGGCGCTCGCGCGCAGGGAGACGAAGCCGCCGGGCTTCCCGGCCGTCGTGAACGAGCCCGTCCAGGAGCCGTCGGCGCCCTTGCCCAGGGTCACCTTCTGCCAGGTGGCGCCGTCGTCGTAGGAGACGTCCAGCGTCACCGTGGTAACGGCGCCCGGCACGGTACCGAGGTCCATGGACACCGGCTTGAGCGCGATCTGCTGCCTCGCACCGGCCTTGAGGTCGCCGTGCAGGTCCGACTCCAGCTTGTAGTCCAGGTTCAGCACCGAGAACGGCTGGAAGGAGTCCGAGTCGACGGTGTCGGACATGAAGGTCCACGCGGTGTGGGTGCGCGTCGACAGCCGGAAGACGTCACCGGGCCGCTCCACGTCGAGGACGGCGCGGTAGGGCAGGTTGCCCGCCGGCACCTCCTGCCACTGCATGTCTCCGCCGACCGGGTTGTCGTGGATCAGCGTGTCACATTGGAACACCTGCAGGTGGGAAGGAGTCTCACCCCACGGCAGGTAGCCGCCCAGCCGCATGGTGTCGCTGGCGGAGGCCCACGCCTGCACGTTCCAGGTCATGTGGTTCTGCCAGCGGGAGTTGTACACGCCGAAGGACTCGCTCTGGCCGGGCCTGGTCGCCGGGGCGAACCAGTCCAGCCGGGTGGTGCTGCCCTTGGCGTACGTGTTGTCGCCCGACACCATCGACCACGGCAGGGCTCCGTCGACGCCCTGCGTGTGGAACTCCCTCCAGACCTGGCCCGGAGTCACCCACTCGGTGCGGGTGCCCGGGTGCCACTCGCGCTCGGGAAAGTTGAACGACGGGCTGAGCGTGAAGTCGGACCGGTAGCCTTCCGCCGACCGGCCGCCCGTGGCGGAGTAGTAGCGGGCGTCGATCCGGGCGAGGTCACCCTTGGCCGGCTTGTAGACCAGAGCCCGGTCCGGCACCTGGCCGGGGTAGTCCCGGGTCAGGTCGTAGACGAACGGCGTGTACTCGGTCTGCCTGACGGTCAGCTTGTGGATGCCGGTTCTGGTCATCGAGACGAGGGCCTTGCCGGCGTCGCGGTGCACGGTGGCGACCGGGATGGCCGACTCTCCGACGTACTCCATCAGGGCTCCGACACCGTCGTTGACCACGATCAGCGCCTTCGCACCGGCCGCGACCGCGGCCTCGGTGCGCTGCTGCGGCGAAACCCCGTCGCTGCGTTCGACGACGACCACCCTGCCCTTGGCCTTGACCTTCTCGTACGCGGCCGCCGCGCCGTTGCCCGCGTAGACGGCGTCCAGCCTGTCCGTGGCTGTGCCCAGGGAGCTGCCGGCCTGCACCAGCGCGTCGAGCTGGAGGCGACCGTCCGACGTGCTCAGGCCGAGCTGCGGCTCACCCTTGCGCCAACGGGTGGTCAGCATGAACTCGCCCTGTTTCATCGGCTCCGTGGGTGCGACGTAGACGTCGTCGTACGTCGGCGGCAGCACGTACGCGCCGCGGTAGTCCATGTACGGGTCGAAGCCCTTGTAGTGGACGTTGAAGTCGACCTTGCGCTGGCGGTCCTGGGTGCGCTCCGGCGCCTCGGTCTGCAGCAGGTGTGCGCGGCTCGCGTCCAGCACCACGTCGGCGGAGCCGTCCTTGAGTACGGTCTCCGGGTCGACCAGCACGGCCAGACCCGAGCGGTCCGCCTTCTCGCCGGCCACGTCGAGGTACCCCGCGACGGTGTACGTGCCCGGTGCCATGCGCATGGTGGTCGATCCGTCGACGTAGACCGACCACGGCGAGACGTCGCCGGCGAGGTTGATTCCGACCCAGCCGGCGGCGGGGTTGCCGTCCCTGCCGACCAGCTTGATGTTCAGGTCGTGGCGCTCCTCCTCCTTGAGGAGCGCCACGGAAGTGCGGGTCACCGGCTGTCCGGTGGCCGCGTCGGTGGCTGTCACGTAGCCGGCGTGCCGGCCTGCCGGGGCGGTTTGCGGGTCACCGGTCACCGGGACGGCGGCGGTGCCGCCCGCCGGGACGGTCACCGTGGTGGCTCCCAGCGTGAACGGGCCGCCGCCGGTCAGCGCCAGGTTCAGCGTGACGGCGGCGGGGCCGGTGTTGGTGAAGTCCAGGTTCTTCGTGACGGCGGCGTCACTCGGCTCGTGCGGCCACGTGTAGTTGCCGAAGAAGAGCGATCCTGTGCCGCGGACCGTGGTGTGCACGGCGGCGGCCACGTCGAGACGGCCGGTACCGACCTCGTACGGCGAGTACCCGCTGTCCAGGCCCTTCGCAGTGCTCATCAGGTGTTCCTTGAGCTGCGCGCCTGTCCAGTCCGGGTGCTGCTGGGCCAGGACCGCCGCGGCGCCGGCCACGTGCGGGGTGGCCATCGAGGTGCCGCTGAGGGTGCGGTAGGGGCCCTCTCCACCGCCGGTCATCTGCGATGAGCGGGCCGCGGTGATGTCCACGCCGGGCGCCGCGATGTCCGGCTTCATGCCGCCGGAGTAGGCCAGCGGGCCGGTGCTGGAGAAACTCGCGAGCCGGTCCTGCTTGTCCGTGGCGGCCACGGTCAGCGCCGAGCCGGCCGCGCCCGGAGCGGAGATGCTCTCCGGGCCCGCGTTGCCGGCGGCTATGACGAACAGCGTGCCGTACTGCGCCGACAGCGCGTCGACCGTCTGCGACATCGGGTCGCTGCCGTCCGTCGGGTAGGAGTCGCCGAGACTCATGTTGACGACGTCCGCACCGGACTCCGCGGCCCACTGCATGCCGGCCATGACCCAGGAGTCCTGGCCGTACCCCTCCGCGCCGCCGAGCACCTTGCCGACGAACAGGTCGGCGCCGGGCGCGACGCCCTTGTTGTCACCTCCGGAGGCTGCGCCCGAGCCGACGATCGTGCCGGCCACGTGCGTACCGTGCCCGTTGACGTCGGTGACGGCCTCGTCCGGCACGAAACTGGCCGTGCCGTCGATCAGGCCTGCGAAGTCGGGGTGGTTCACGTCGATGCCGGTGTCGAGCACCGCGACCTTGACGCCCTTGCCGGTGTAGCCGGCCGCCCATGCCTCGGGCGCGCCGATCAACGGCACGCTCTCCTTCAGATTGGCCTTCACCCGACCGTCGAGCCACAGCTTCGCCATACCGGCGCCCAACGTCGTGCTGCCCTGCGGCGCGACGGAACTCCAGAAGGTACGGGCCTGCGTCTTCTCGGTGCTGAGCACGGCACCGTGGATGTCCTTGAGCTTGCGGGTCAGCCTGCTGCCTTGAGGAGCCGTGGGCTCGATGGCCGCACCGGACCTCGGCTGGGCGTACGTTGCGATCAGCGGGACAGCGGCCGACTTCGCGTCGTCGTAGCCCATCTCGATCAGGTCGGTGACGTTGAACAGCCGTCGGTCCAGTCTGTCCGTGCCCAGCAACGGCACGGCCTCGTCCGGGACGACGAACAGGTCACCCTTGATCTGCTGGATCTTCACGCCGCCGACGGCGCTGTCCGGCCGGTCGACGTCGGCGATCTGCTTGCCGTCGGCCGTCGTGGTGACCGTGACCACGTCGCCGGTGACCAGGGTGACCTTGTGGGTAGCCGAGGGCTTGGCGGGGACGGTGGGCTTGCTCGGAGCGGCTTGTGCGGGCGCTTGCAGAACTGCGAGCCCCGACGCCAGCAGCGGCAGCGCGGTAGCGGCCGAGAGCAGCTGCCGGCGCCTGCGCCGGAAGGCGGAAGACTGAGAGGAGGAGGACATGCCACGGGTCTATCGGCCAAGTAGCGCCGAGGTGAAGGCCAGGGGGCGGCAAGTCCTCGCCATGGCAAGCATTTGTCAGCCGTAAACCGCGCGAATCCAGGCAAGGTTGCGCTGTGCGAGTGGGCGGGCGTGCAAGGTCCGTCCCGTGCTCCGCTCCGGGCCCCGGACACTGCGGCGAACGCGGCAGCCGGCACCCGCCTGCCGACGGACGCGGTGACTCACGTAGCCTCCAGATCCCCGCATCACCTCAAATCCGGACGGCCCAACAGTTGTGAGCACACCCTTCAGCGCCGAGTACAGAACGGAACGGCCACAGGACACCGGGGCGGTCACCGTCCAGGTCGACGTGCAACGCGCCCGCCGCCGCGTGGCGCCTCAGGGAATCGTCGATCTGCGGGGGCGGAGCGACCAGGACATCGAGCTGTCCTACCCGTCCCACGCAGCGGTCATCGTGGCCGGCCTTCCCGGCAGCGGGAAGAGCACCCTCCTGCGGGCCTGGTCCACGGCCGCCACCGTCGTGGATCCCCGCGCCACCCGCACCGCGTACGAGGCACGGATGCCAGTGTGGCTTCCCTACGCGGTCTACCGGCCGTGGGCACGGCTGAGACACTTGCAGTGGACGCGTTCCGAGATCCGGCGCGGCCAGCCCCTGCTCATCCACGACTGCGGCGGGAGGGCATGGATGCGCCGATGGCTTGCGCACACGGCCCGCCGAGCCAGACGCCCCTTGCACATGGTGGTGCTCGATGTCGGCCCCCAGGAGGCACTGTCCGGCCAACACGCCCGCCGTCGGCTGGCTTCGCGTCGGGCCTTCGAAACCCACCAGCGGGGCCTTACGGAACTGCTCTCGCGCATCGAGGACGACGGCCTCACCGCACGTATGGGCATCCGCTCCCTGGTTCTCCTCGACCGCGGCCTCCGAGACCGTGTCACCTCGGTGCGGTTCGGCCCCTCCCAGGACTGAGGAACCCAGACCCCCCGGGGGAACGAAACCCGGCCCGCACTGGGGCAGTACCGCTGCGACAGGACCGTGACAGGGACGTAGCGAACCATGATCATCCAGCGGGATAGGTTCGCCGTACTGGTCGGCGCAGGGGCGCGGCCGGTTGCGGGACATCACGAACCTCTGGGGAGTCGCATCATGCTGACCAACCGTCTGCTCCGAACTGCCGCGCCGATAGCGCTGGCTGCCTTCGCGCTCACCGCCTGCGGGCCGGAGAACAGCGACCCGGCCGCCACGGCGAAGGGGACGTTCGCCGAGCCTCTCGCCCTCAAGACGTCGGCGGACGTGTCCGAGACCCACTTCCCGGACAACGCGAAGACCCAGCTGAGCGTCACCCCGGCCTCGGTCGTCAAGGGCGACAAGGCCGCGGTGGACAAGCTCGGCGTCGGGCTGCTGGATGGCAAGACGCCCTACTACGTCACGACCACGTACACCCACAAGGGTGGTGCGCAGGACGCCGGCGGCAGCTTCAACCACAAGCTGCTGCTGCACGGCACCGACCCGCAGCGCGCGTACTCGTTCGCCCCTTCCTGGGGGGCCAAGTTCGAACCCTGCCAGGAGGCTTCCGACACCGACCTGAAGCTGACCGAAGGCAAGTCCGTCACCACTTGCGAGATCTACCTGGTGCCGGAGAACGTGCAGCCCCTGTTCGTCGGCTTCCAGGGCGACCGCGACGCCGGCTCCCCGAGCAACGAGACCGGCACCGCGCCCGAGGTCGTCTGGAAGGTGGGCTGACCGACCATCCGGGCGGCCGGCAGCGGCCCCTGGGGGCGCTGACCAGCAGTCCCGCCTTCCGCTCCGGCAGGACCTCCTTCACCAGCGACCTGAACCCGGGCGTTGGCGCCCGGGTTCGACCGCCTCGCCCACCGGCCCCGGCACAGGCCTCATAGCCTGCGCGGGGCACAGCACCCGGAGGGCCCGAGGACCCGGTCCGGGGCCGACCCCGCGCAGGCCGACCAGGCCCGTCGTATGCGACACCGAACCGTTCCCCACGGCTGCGGCCGGACCTGGAACTGTCATGCCTTTGGACCGCGATGCCACCTCCCGCGATGCCGGGACCAGGTGTTCGCTGCGCCAGAGGAATACAGCGGATCTCGCCGGGAGGGAACTACGGGCGGGTGTTGGTGGGTAACATCCCGCAGCAACACCGTGAGGTATGAGGAGAGTGAGCCGCAAGTGACCAACGACCCGGACACCACGCCCATCCACAACGTGTACGCGCTGCGGTTCGCCGCCGATCTCGAGACCAACCGCAAGGAACAGGATCAGGTCTCCGCGCAGATCACGGAACTCGAGGAACGCCTGAAGCAGTTGAAGGCCGACGAAAGCTGGCTTCACGGCATGCAGGGTTCACTGCCCCCCGCCGAGGACGGGGCCGTGGCCTCCGGCGGCCAGGTGACAGCGCAGCCCAGCCAGTCCCCCACACATGACACCGCGGCCGTTCCCTCATCCGCCGAGGCGGCGGCGGGGGCGGCGGCGGCCGTTCCCCAGCCCCGGAGGGCGAGGAAGAGCACCGGCCGCGCGGCAGGAAGGAAGACGGCACAGCCCAGGAAGACCGCGGGTGTCGCATCCGGCGCGAAGGCCAAGACCGCCACAGCCACCGTGAAGAAGACCACCGAGACGAAGACGAACAAGACGACGGAGCCCCCGCTGCGCGAACTCGTCCTGGCCCTCCTCGTCAACGCCGCTGAACCCCGCATGGTCAGCGAGGTCGCCACCGAACTGGCCCAGGCACACCCGGGCAGGCCGGCCTCCGGCCAGGTCGTCCGCAACGCCCTCGAAGCACTGGCCAGGAAGAACCTCATCGAGAAGGAACACAAGCAGGGCTCGGTCATGTACTCCGCGCCCGACCGGCCCGCGGTGAGCGAGCAGCCGTCCACGGCGGCCCCGACCACCGACACGACTGACGACAAGGAACCGGTAACGGCCTGACCGTCACCCCCACTCCGTAGGCCACCCGAACCCCGCCTGCTCCGGTCCCGTCCGCGGCCGCCTGCCCCGTGGACGGCCCGGCCGGGATACAGGGGCGGGTGGCCGGACGGGGTGTCGGGGCTGCGCAGACGGCAGGTAGGGCCGTGACGTGGGCTACCTGACCCACCCGGCCCACCAGCATCGGCCCGCGTCGAGCCTTGGCGTGCGGCGGACGGAACGTGGCGCCGACCGGATCGTCAGATTTCGACGGCAGGGTAGCTCTCGACGTAGCTCTCGCCGCGGGCTCCGTAGTAGGTGCAGTTCCGCGCGTCGAGGTCGACGTCGTACCAGACGATGCCTGCGTTCCAGCAGCCCTGGACGAACTCGGCGAAGGTGGTCTGGCCCGCCTGGTCGGCGCGCAGCGCCGTGACGAGTGCCTGGCGGTCGAACGGCATGACGTCGAGCATGCCCGTGACCAGCGGTTCGCCCTGGACGGCGACGGGTCCTGCGTCGGTGAGGTAGAGCATGGCGTTCGACGGTACGGCCATCCGGCAACGGGTGACTCCGGCCCGACGCAGGGCCTCGGCGAGGTAGGGGAAGCCGCCGACCTCGGGCCGGATGGTGGCCGCGTGCTTCAGGGCGGCCTGCAAGTTGGTCGTCGCGGTACTCATGGGTGCTCCGAGGGGTGGGGAGGCGGTGCGGAACCGGCCTCATATCTGACAACAGATTTACGGACTGGAAACATGTTGTCAAATGAGGGGGAGTGGCGCCTGCGCCCGGAACCTGGACCTCGGCGGCGGGGCACGCACGTCAAGGCACTCAGCAACATCCCGTCGCGACGGAATCGCTACGTTCCGCGCATGGATGCCTGGAATCGGGAGAACTGCGGAGCCCGCAGGCCACGGCTGCTTTCGCCCCGGGGTCACGGGGCAGGCAGCGTGCTCTCGTCCCTGCCCGGGCCCGCCGACTGACCGTGGCGTTGCCGACCCCGCTCAATCGCGTTGGCCAGGAGCCGGGCCGCCACACTGAGCAGCAGCAGATTCAGCGTGATCTGTCCCGTTGTCAGCAGGCGGGCCGACTCGCTGCGCGCAGTGATGTCCCCGAATCCGACCGTACTGAACACGGTCATCGCGAAGTACAACGCGTCCGTGCGCGACAGAGGTTCGCTGAAACTGCCCGACGCGCTGTGCTCCAGCAGGAAGCATGCCGTGGCGTACAGCAGGACGAAGAGCGGCACCGTGATCGCCATGGCCTCCATGGCCTTCAACCCGGGCCGCGGAGACAGTGTGATCCTGTAGATCTGCCAGGACAGGAGCGCAGCCACGACCACAACGCCGCCGAAGAGCGCGAGGAAGGTCGTAACCGTGAAGGCCGAGTCCATGGGCAGCAGAAAATAGGCGGCCACGAGGAGCGTCGCCGTCACCAGCGAACGCACAGAGGCAAGCAGTACCTGCCGACGATGACCACCCAAGTTCCCGTTCACGACTCCACCCCGACGCAGCGCATGCCCTGACCCCAGCCTCTCCGGTGAAGCGGGTCGCTGCGCGGCAGGCGCACCAGGAAGTCACCGGCATGGTCCCACGCGCGGGTCGCGCCTTCCCGGTCCGGCCGGTCGGGCCTCGCGGCGCAACCGGACACTCTGAGGCCCAACCGGCCGTTCAGGCGTACAGGCCGTGACAGATGGCTCGGGATGCTCATTCCTCGCTGCGGAGCTTGTCGATCTGCTTCTCGATGGCCTTCGTCTCCGCGATGAGGTCGTCGCGCGCGTTCTTCTGCGACTTGTCGCCCTGCTCCTTGAACGCCTCGGTGAAATGTGGCTGAAGCTGGGTCCACCAGCCGTAGTCCAGCATCGACCAGGCCTGCGGACACAGTGGGGCGCGGGACTTCGGCAGGTAACCCGCATCGACCAGGGTCCCGTAGAACTTCTTCGGGTCGCTTCCCTCCAGGTAGCAAAGGTAGTTGAAGACCCTTTGCTGGGTGACGGGGTGATCACTTGCGAACCCCTCCAGCGTCAGCTTGCCCTGCGCGCGGGCGATCTCGTCGAAGAGGATTGCGGTTGCCAGCGTCGGGCCCGGCCCTACCTCGTTGATGGTGTAGAACGACGCGAACCCGTCTGCGGCGTCCTCCTCGAGGCCGAGGTTCGCGAGCAGAAGCTGGCGCTGCAGGGCATGGCCCAGCTCGTGGCCGAAGATGAACTGGGTCGACAGCGCGGTCAGGTCGTCAGCGTTGAACTCGGCCTCGGGCAACAGCGCGGGCCGCTTGACGGTCTTGACCACGTTGGTGAGGGTCTCTTCGATCTGGGTCAGGAACGCCGGAGGCATGAAGATCGTCCTGCCGTCGGGCTGGGTGACCGCATCCGTGACTCCCGGTGGGACCTTGTCAGTGACCTTCACGACCAGGTCATGCGGAAGGTCGACCGACTTGTTCACCCAGTCGGCGGCCTGCTCGAGCACTCGGGACTTCCGGATCACCTCTACGGCATGCCGGTTCTTCGGCTTGATCGCGTCGTCCTCGTAGACGACCGTGACCTCGCCGCTCGCGCCAACCGCGTCGCCGCCGCACGAGACCACGGCGAAGCCGGCAAGGAGCATCGTCCCCGCGAAAACCGCCTTCAGCTTGGCCGAGTACCCACTGCTGCTCAGCACCCCGGCTCCTTTCCTCGGTCAAGGCGTTGCGGCCGGCGGTTGCACCGGCGTGGTCGCCGGAGCCGTTTCCCGATGCCGGAGCAGACCTCGAAGCTGACTCGCGGATTATGATCGACGAGCCCTTTGCCCACAAGAACCCGGTTTGGGCGATTTCATCCCATCAGTCCGGGCGGAAGGGCTGGGCATCGACCAGCGGCGGCCGCCTCCTGGTACGGGAATCTCCGGCTCGCCCTGCGCGCTGCGCGTCACCCAGATCTCGGGAGTCGCTGACGGGGGCGCGTGCCGCCGGAACCGGCCCAGGAGGCGGCCGTCGTGAGGAACGGTCGGATCAGCGGAACAGCATGGACGCGTCCCCGGCCGGGGTGGTGACCGAGCCCGGACACAGGAAGCTGCCCGAGGCCTTGGCGGCGGTGAAGGCCCGGTTGATGTACTTCCGGCTCACCCCGTCGCGGTCCCACACGATGTTCGTCGCCTTGTAGCGACAGGAGATGAAGCTCTGCCTGCCGGTGATGTCGATCAGATCCGTCCGCGCGGTCCCGGCGGCGTCGTCGAAGGTGAAGGCGGGGTTGTTGTTGAGGGTGGCGGCGATGCCGCCACCACAGGCCAGATTGCCTCCGGGGGCGTTGATCGTGGTGCGGTCGACGGTGAGGGCGTCCGGGGCAGCGGCGCTGGTGCTCGCGTTGGTCCAGCTGCAGCTGTTGCCGGCGACCACCATCACGCCGTCGACCTTCTGTTCGGCGGCCGAGACTCCGGAGCCCTGCGCGAGGGCGGTGCCGGTACCGGTGAAGGCCGCGGCGACGACCAGCGTCGCAATGCCGACGACGCGTGAGATGCGGGTACGGCGGGTGCTGTGCCCCGCGTGAATTCCGTGCGTGATGGGCGCGATGTGCCTCATGATTCGCTCCTCCATGCCACGTACTGGTGGGGGTGGGCGAGGCGCTGGGCCTCTCAGAGGGTGCGGAGTGCGTGCCGGGAGCGTCCCACAGCCACCTTGAACTGTCAGGAGCCTGTCAGGGGCATGGCAGGAATTGGCTGGAATTACCGGTCGGTACAACATGGCGCCGGGGGCTGACGGCCGGGCGTCGCACGGCCGCCACCCCGCTGGGATGTCCTCCGCCCCCACATCACGGACCGACGCCCCTGGTCCCGGCGGGCCGCCGACGCCTACGGGGTCTGCGTCGGGGTGAACTTCGTGAGGATCAGCAGGGTGTCGACGAGGTCCTCGGCGGGGGCGCCGGTGGCCAGGCGGCGCAGCTGCTGCCCGAAGACCAGGGCAACGGCCACGCCGGCCAGGCGTTCGGGGTCCGGCACGCCGAGGTGGGTCAGGATCCGGGTGGCCAGCAAGTCGTAGGCGGCGAAGCACTCGGCCGCGGCAGCACGCAGCCGTTCGTCGCGGCCGGCCTGGACGTAGAGCTCGAAGGGCGCGATGTGGCGGCTGTCGAAGGCGTTGCCGCCCGCGACCTGCGCCACCACCTCGGCCGCCTGCCCGATGTCGAAGCGCTCGTCGGAGCACGCGTCGGCGAGCGCCGTGAAGTGCCTGGTCTCCTCGGCCACGAAGTGCAGCAGGCTTTCGCGCAGCAGCTCGTGCTGGGTGGCGAAGTGGTAGGTGACGGAGCCGAGGGAGACTCCGGCCTCCTTGGCGATCCGCCGGTTGGTGACGGCCGCGATGCCGTCCTGCCCGATGATCCGCAGTACGGCGTCGATGATGCTCTGGCGGGTGTCGGAAGCATGGGGCATGTCGACATTCTGCCCCATCGGCCCACGTGGTCGCCCGGGCAGGGCTGGGGAGTTGGGGACAACGGAGGTGTGGACAGGGGGCGGAGCGATCTCTACTGTTCGTTCGAACGAACAGTAGCGGGACGTCGCAGGGGAGTCGTAGTGGACATATCCGGATCGAACGTTGTGCTCACCGGGGCCACCGGAGGTATCGGTTCCGCCCTGGCCGCGCGCCTGACCGCGCAGGGGGCCCGCCTCACGGTCACCGGGCGGCGCGAGGAAGCGCTCAAGGTCACTGCGGACGCGTGTGGCGCCCGCGCCGTGGTCGCCGATCTGGCCGTCCGGTCCGACGTCGTCCGCCTCGCCGAGACCTGCGCCGAGGCGGACATCCTCGTCGCGAACGCAGCCCTGCCCGCCAGCGGCGACCTCCTGGACTACACCGAGGAGCAACTCGACCGCGCCCTCGACGTCAACCTGCGCGCGCCCGTCCTTCTCTCCCAGCTGCTCGCCGCGCACATGGTCGCCCGCGGCCGCGGCCACATCGTGCTGGTCGGTTCCATTTCCGGCAAGGCGGCGACCAAGTCGACCTCCCTGTACAACGCGACGAAGTTCGGGCTGCGCGGATTCGCCCTCGCCCTGCGCCAGGAACTCAGGGGCACGGGGGTGGGGGTGTCCCTGGTCCAGCCCGGCTTCGTCCGCGACGCCGGGATGTTCGCGGCCACCGGCGCCGCCACACCGAACGGCATCAGGACCGTCACGCCCGGCCAGGTCGCCGACGGCGTCGTACGAGCCGTCCGCCGCGACCGGTGCGAGGTCAACGTGGCGCCGCTGGAGCTGCGGCTGCTGAGTGCCATCGCCGGGCAGTTCCCCGGATTCGCCGAGCGGGTCCAGGCCCGGGCGGACGTCGACGGCTCCGTGCGACAGATCGTCGAGTCCCAGCGCTCACGCCGCTAGGGGCGGCGGTCCCGCACTCAGGGCGGGACCACCGCTCGCCCCATCTCCCCACCTTCGTGCGGATCCGTCCGCGCCCGCACCCGCACGCCTTCGTACGTCCTCGCACCTGCACGCCTCCCATGCCACCTCACGTGAACGGAGAGCACCGCTGTGCCGAGTGAACACCTCCCGAACGCCGTGCCCGGCCCCGGCCCCGGCCCCGGCCCCGGTGTCGAGCGCAGGTCCCTGCTCCGATTAGGGGCTCTGCTGGCCGCGGGCGGAGCCGCCGCGCTGGTTCCCGCACCCATCGCGCGAGCCGCGACGAGGCGCCAGGGGACCGACGCGGTGACCACCACCTACCAGGGCCGCTCCCCGTACGGCAACGACCAGTGGGCGTACGTCGCCTTCGACGTCCCCGCCGGGGTGCAGCGGATCTCCGTCTCCACCTCCCACGACGCCGCCGCCGGCATCCTGGACCTCGGCATCTTCGGCCCGTCCGGCTTCCGCGGCTGGTCGGGCGGCGAACGGTCCGGGTTCTCCCTCTCAGCGGCGGACGCCACTCCCGGGTACGTGCCCGGGCCCGTCGAGCCCGGCGGCTGGTCCGTCATCCTGGGGCCGATGGTCGGCGCCGCCGGTGGCATGGCCTGGCAGGTCGACGTCACCCTGCACCACGGAGACCCGCTGCCCCGGACCCCGTACGACAACCTGCCGACCACGGTGGCCGGGCGGGGACCCGGCTGGTACCGGGGCGACCTGCACCTGCACAGCGTGCACTCCGACGGGAAGCGCACGGTGGACGAGATCGTCGCGGCCGCCCGCCAGGAGGGGTTGCACTTCATCGCCACGTCCGACCACAACACCAGCTCGACCGGGGTGACATGGCGCGGCAACGTCCCGACCGACCTGCTCGTCATCAACGCCGAGGAGGTCACCACCCGCCACGGCCACTGGCTGGCCGTCGGCCTGCCCCAGGGTGAATGGGTGGACTGGCGCTACGGCGCCGCGGACCAAGGGGTGTTCGACGGACACGCCCGGCGCGTGCACAGTCTGGGCGGACTCACCATCGCCGCCCATCCGCTCACTCCGGCCGTTGGATCCTTCTGGGAGTTCGGCCTCGACCGCGTGGACGCGCTGGAGGTGTGGAACGGACCGTGGACCCTGGACGACGCGGCCAACATCGCCGCCTGGCACGTCATGCTCTGCCTCGGCAAGCGGGTCGCCGCCGTGGGCAACAGCGACGCCCACAGCCCCGCGGACGCCGTCGGCCGGCCCCACAACGTGGTGCGCGCCACCAGCCTGTCGACGCCCGCGGTGCTGGACGCACTGCGCCTGGGCCGGTCGTACGCCGTCGAATCCGCAGCCGTGACCGTGGACTTCACCGCCCGCAGCGGCGGTGCGGTCGCAGGACCCGGCGAGGAACTGCCCCTCTCGTTCTTCGACACCGTCGACGTGACCTTGGACGTCACGGGCGCCCCGGACAGCATCGCCACGCTGTACACCGAGTGGGGCATCATGGCCGCCACCTGTATCGACGGCAGCGGCAGGGGGCAGCTGCGCTGGCGCGGCTGGGGCAAGGCCTCCCTGTTCGCCCGGGCCGAGGTGCGCAGGCCCAAACCCGCCTCCACGACTCTGGACCAGCTGGTGGCCATCACCAACCCGGTGTGGTTCTACTCCGCGCAACTGCCCCCGTACGACGTCGAGCGGCGCGCGCTCTTCCACACCGAGCGCCGCCCCGACGGGTCGTGGAGCAGCATGCGTCCGCTGCCGGGTGCCGCCGTCGGCGCCGCCTCGTTCGCGGGGGTCCAGAGCTCCGTGGCCGGCATGGCGGACGGCTCCGTCGTGGTGCTGGGCATCGCTCCCGACAACGGTCTGTGGCTGACCGCCGTACGGGGTTCGGCCACGCTCCAGCCCTGGCAGCGCGTCGCGGGACCGGACGGCTCGACCGGGTTCACCGTCCGGGAGGCGGACATCGCCGCCTTCCCCGACGGTACCTGCCAGATCGTGGTGACGGCCATGGACGGAGCCACCTTCCACCAGCAGCGCCGCCCCGACGGCGGACTGCCCGGTTTCCGGGCCCTGCCCGGCTTCGCCGCGAAGGGCCGGTGGGGTGCGACGAAGATATCGATCACCGCCATGCCCGACGGGTCCGCCCAGCTGCTCAGTTACGGCACGGACGGAGCCATGTACCACTGCATTCACGGGCGTGACGGTGCGTGGACGGCCTGGGGGCGCCTGGCCGGCTACAACGGGGCCCCGGCGTTCTCCGGCCCCGCCCTTGCCATCACCGGCATGCCCGACGGTTCCTCCCAGGTCCTCGCGATCGGGCTCGACGGGATGGTGTATCACCAGCAGCGGAGGCCCGACGGCTCCTGGACCGGATTCCGGCCCTCTCGGGGCGTCACCTCCGCCACCATGGGGGCCAGCGCCATCGGCATCGCGGGGACGCCCGACGGCTCCGCCCAGGTCGTGGCGGTCGGGCTCGACGGGCGGATCTGGCACAACGTCAGGAAGCCGGACGGCTCCTGGACGCCGTTCTCGCAGATACCCGGCCCGAACGGGAGGGACCCCTTCCCCGCGGGGCAGGTCCGCATCACCGCCATGCGAGACGGCACCACCCACGTGTCGGCCATCAGCGCCGGCTAATGCTGTGGCCGGAACCTTAATACTGTGCCCGCATAGGTTCGCCGGGAGGTGTCGGGGTACTCCTGAAAGTGCGTACCTGAGTACAAAGAAACATGCTCAGGCCCGGGCGGCTCAACGGAATGTGTTGACGGTGCAACCGTGTCGCGCACCATCAGCAGCTCGTCGTTCACGTCTCCGCCCGTGACGTCGAGCACCGCGTCCGCGGCGTCGGCCCCGAAGACCGCGGACATCTGTGCGCGTGCCTGCCGGCGGCTGATTTCGACGAAGGCAACCTCCCGGCACGCTTCAGGTCAAGGAAACGCCTGGCCGTCCCGGCAGATGGGCACGTTCATCCGTACTCGGCTGGGCACGTCCAGAGATGTACGCCGACGTCACCACACATGCGACCGCCACGACCACCAACTCGGCGAACCTACGCGGTCACAGCGCTAGCCGAAGCCGTCCGGCGGCTGCCCCTGGCGGCGGGCGGCGGGCGGCGGCTACGTTGTCGCCCGTACCCCGACGCCCATGACGGAGGATCGCCACATGCTGACCGGTTTAGCCGATGGCCCTCGCAAGCGGGTGGTGTGGGGGACGACCCTCGTCCTGATCGCGGTCACCGCGCTCCTGGGGACCGCGCGCGGGGCCGCCACGGCGGCCGCCCTCGCCGCCCCACCCGTTCCCGTCCTGTCCTGGGGCCCCTGCGACGGCGCGGGCGCCGACGCCCCGGGGGACGGCTTCGAGTGCGCGACCGCCCAGGTACCGCTGGACTACCGCCGGCCCACCGGGCGTACGATCCCGCTCGCGGTCACCCGGCGGCTCGCGGCCGACCGGGCCCACCGCACCGGTGTCCTGGTGCTGCACCCCGGGGGACCCGGCAACTCCGGCGTGGACTTCGCCCGTAACAGCTACGCCGCGCTCCCCGCCTCCCTCCGTGACGCCTTCGACGTCGTCGGGTACGACATGCGGGGCGTGGCGCGCAGCGGTCAGGTGGAGTGCTGGAACGACAAGGAGTACTCCGCCGCCGTCGACGCCGCACGCGGCGTACCCGGCCCGGGAGCCCTGCAGGGCGCCATCCGTCAGGGCCTCGACTTCGCCGCCGCCTGTCGGCAACGGTCGGCAGATCTCGTGCCCTTCATCGGCACCGGCTCGAACGCCAAGGACATCGACCTGCTCCGCCAGGCCCTCGGCGAGGAGACGCTCACCTTCTACGGCCGTTCCTTCGGCAGCTACGTCGGCACCGTCTACGCCGCACAGTTCCCCCGACGCGTCCGCGCCATGGTCCTGGACGGGGCCTACGATCCGCGGCACTACGCCGACGTGCCGTACGCCTACGACGCCGGGCAGTTCGTCGCCCTGGACGCGGCGGTCGGCCGGTTCCTGGACTGGTGCGCGCAGAACGCCACCACCTGCGGATTCGGCGACGGTCGGCCGCGGCAGGCCTTCGAACAGCTCAAGCGGGCGCTGGACGCCGATCCCGTCATCACCGCGAGCGGACGCCCGGCCACCGGCTACACCCTCGCCTACCGCCTGATGTTCAACATCAACGCGGGCAAGGTGATCTGGCCCGAACTCGGACAGGCCCTGCGGGCGGCCCAGGCGCACCAGGGTTCGTTCCTGCTGAACCCGCCCTCGCCCGCTTCCTTCGACTTCCTCAACGTGAACATGGCCGTCGAATGCGCCGACCGCGTCTATCCGACCAGCCCGCTGCTCCTGGGCGCGCTGGTCAGTGCCGAGGTCTCCGCCGCTCCGCTGCTGGGACCCCCCATCGGCCTCGGGCCGCCCACCTACGACCACAACCACGCGCCCACCTGCGCCCAGTGGCCGGCGGAGCGCCCGAGCCGCTTCGAGGGCTCCTACCGGGCGGCCGGTTCTGCGCCGATCCTGGTCCTCGGCACGACCGGGGACCCGGACACCCCGTACCAGGATGCCGTGGCCCTCGCCGGGACGCTGGACAACGGACGGCTGCTGACCTTCGCCGGCGAAGGACACACCGCGTACAACCGGAGCGCCTGCGTCAGCACCCTGGTCTCGGACTACCTCGCCACCCTGGCGCTGCCCGCACGGGGCACCGTCTGTGCGGACGAGACACCCCCCGAATCGCTCGGACGCCACACTGCCGGCATCGAGGTCGACGAGACGCGCGATGTGATCCCCGCCCTCCGCTGAGCGCCTTTGAGCACCCGTGCCACGTCTAGGGCCTGATGCGGGAGAGGTCCTGGTCCGCGAGGTCCGGTCGGGCGGTGAGCGTGGCGTGCACCGCCTCCAGGATCGGGAGCGGGGCGTGGCCGGTGGCCAGGGCCACGTCCTTCGCGGCCAGGTCGACCGGGAAGTGGGAGGCGTCGGCGTACGTACGGGCCACCGCGCCGGCCAGCGGTCCGCGGGCCAATTCGGCGCGGACCAGCTCCTGCGGCAGGCCCAGGACCTGACCCAGCCTCAGGGCCTCCGCCACCAGTCCGACTCCGCCGACCACCGCGTTGATCAGCACCAGCTTGAGCGCGGCACCGGAGCCCACCGGGCCGCACACGGTGACCTCGCCGAGGGCGTTCAGCAGTTCGCGGACCGGGCCGGGCAGCGGGTCGCCGCCCGCCAGCACCCACAGCTGTCCCGTGGCGGCCCGGTCCACGCTTCCCATCACGGGCGCGTCGGTCAGCGTCACGCCCGCCGGCAGCCGCCCCGCGAGCGCCCGCACCGCGTCCGGCCCGACCGTCGAGGTGTCGATCCAGTGGACGCCGGGCCGCAGGGCCGCCGAGTCCGACAGGATGGGGTCGGAGACGGCCCGCAGGGCCGCCGGATCGGCCAGCATCGTGACGACGAGCTCCGCGTCGCGGACCGCACCGGCGGGCGTGGCGGCGACCTCCGCCCCGGCCGCCACCAGTGCTTCCGCCTTGTCCGGCGTCCGGTTCCACACCGTCAACGCGTGCCCCTGGGCGAGCAGGTGACGGGCCATCGGTGCGCCCATGTGGCCGAGGCCGAGGAATGCGACCTTCTTCGCAGTGTTCATGCGACGACGCTAGGCTCGCGCCCTGGCATGCGACAAGCGAATGTCTAGCATGGCTGCCATGCCCACACCGCATGAGTTGTACGAGGTCTTCCTCCGCGTGGCCCGCCTGGCCTCCTTCACCGCCGCCGCCCGCTCCCTCGGCTACACCCAGTCCGCGGTCTCCCGGCAGATACAGGTCCTGGAGGACGAGTGGGGCGCCCCGCTCTTCGAACGCCTTCCGCGTGGGGTGCGCCTCACCGAGGCCGGCCGGATCCTGCTCCCGCACGCCGAGGCCGTCGGCGAACGGCTGCGTACCGCCCGCGCCGAACTCGACGCCCTGCGCACCCTCGGCGCCGGGCGGCTGCGGATCGGTGCCTTCTCCACCGCCGACGCCGCGCTGCTGCCGCGCGCGCTCGCCGCCTTCCGGACCCGCCACCCCGCCGTCGCCGTCACCCGCACCGAGGGCCCCTCCGCCAAGCACCTGGCCCTCCTCGCCGCCGGGGACCTCGATCTCGCCGTCGTCGCCGACACCTCCGGGCGGCCGCCACAGGGCTGCACCGCTCACCACCTGCTCGACGAGCGGATGTACGTGGCCCTGCCGCCCGGCCACCGGCTCGCCGGGCGCACCGACGTGCGACTGGCCGAACTGGCCGACGAGGAGTGGATCGCGGGCGGCACCCGCCCCGAGGAGACCCTGATGCGCTCCGCGCTGGAGGGGGGCTTCCGGCCCCGGACGGGCTTCGTCGCAGCCGACTGGATCGCCAAGCAGGGCTTCGTCGCGGCCGGGCTCGGCGTCACCCTGATCCCGGCGCTCGCCGCCTCCTCCGTGCGGGCCGACCTCGCTCTCGTCCCTCTGCATCCGGACGACACCCCGCGCCGCCAGGTCTACGCGGCCACCGCGCGCGGGAGCGCCCCCTCCCCAGCAGCCCTGGCCTTCCTGGCCCTCCTGAAGGAGGCCGCGCGCGGGCTGGCGTCCTGAGCCGGGTGAAGACCGCCTAGCGCGGGTAGCGGGCAGCAGCCTCGACGAAACCTGCGGCGTTCCGGGGTACCGAGGCGACAAGGGCGACCCAGGAGCCGTCCGTGAACTCGATGTCCATGCGCCCCTTCTGGAGCACACCCGTCGGGTTGGCGCGCAAGGCGGAGACGGCCGACCGGGGCGCTTCCCAGGACTGCTTCATCACCGGTGTCATCTGCCACAGCTGGGAGACGTCGCTCAGGCCGAACCAGCGCCTGTCCGTGACGGCCAGTACGCCCGTGACCGAGCCGCGCGCGTTGGCCCGGCCGATGACGAAGTGCCCGGCCGCACTCTGCCAGCCGCCCTCCATGCTCTTGCCGTGCATCAGCCGCGTGCCGAGGTTGTCCACCGCGTCCGGCATCCGGTCGATCGCGTCCGCCGCGGCAGCCGGCCTCGACCGGCGGGGGTCGAGCGCGCGGGCCCTGACCAGCTGCCTCAGCGGCCCGGGCAGCCTCCCCTCGATCCGCCGCTGGAGCGCGGACGGCTCCGGCGGGGCGAGCAGCGACTCGGGAGGAGTCGGCACGCCCGGCCCGAGTTCGAAGGAGCACGAGGCGATGAGCCGCTCCCCCGGTCGCAAGAACTCCTGGGCTTGTTCGCGCCCCTCGTCGGTCAACGGACCTGCTCCTGTTCGTCGTTCGGGCCGGCGTGTCCGGCCACCCGGATTCTCCCTCACGTGCCGACCTTCATGATCACCGGGTCGCCGGTCTGACCGGCGCAGGCCCGCTGGTCAAGCCACTTGAGGCGACCACTTATCGTCTGCCGAGGAGTATCGAGACGAGGGGGATCCCGGAATGTTCGCAGTGGTCTATCGATGGCGCCTCCAGGAAGGCAAGGAGCAACTGTTCGTCGATGGTTGGCACCGGGTGACGGCGGCGATCCACTCCCAGTGCGGCAGTTACGGCTCGCGCCTGCACCAGGCGGATGACGGCACGTGGGTGGCCTACGCGCGGTGGCCGGACTCGGAGACCCGCGAACAGTGCGCGATGCCGGATCCGCAGGGAGCGGCCATGATGACCGAGACGATCGCGGAGCGCTTCCCGGAAACCCGGCTGCACATCGTCGACGACATGCTCGCGGAGCCGACCGGCCTCTGAACTCCGCAGGTGATGCAGCGGTCCGCTCGCGCCCGGCGGGACCGGCACGGACCGGAACGTTCAACCCTTTCCGGCATCCGGGAACTACCTGGTCGAGGGCGTGCGGGAGCCCGGCGCCCCTTCCGGATGGCCCCGGTCAGCCTGAAGTGCGTGCACCGGTGCCGTGCTCTAGCGTCAGCGTTCCCGGGTTGCATGCGGCTCTCCGCGGCCGGGGGCACCCTGGAGACATGACCCGGGTCAACGACAAGGTCGAGGCGTTGCTCCAGGAGTACGCCGACCTGATCGCGATCAGCGGCGGGGACGCCTTCAAGGTGCGCGCCTACGAGAAGGCCGCCCGCTCCATCGGGGGCAGTCCACTGGATGTCGCGAAACTCGACGCGAAGGGGCTCAAGGAGATCCCGAACGTCGGCGCGTCGATCGCCGAGAAGGTACTGGACTACCTGCGCACCGGCCGCGTCCCGGCCATCGACGAGGTCAGGGCGGCCGTCCCGGCGGGCGTGCGGGAGCTGACCCGGATCCCGGGGCTCGGCCCGAAGCGCGCCATGCTGCTCCACGAGCGGCTCGGAATTTCCACGGTGGACCAGCTGCTCGACGCGATCCACACGGAGCGGCTGCGCGACCTGCGGGGTTTCGGGGAGAAGAGCGAGGAGAACATCCTCGCCGGCATCTCGCTGATGCAGAAGGCGGGCAGCCGCATCCTCATCGGCGCCGCGACCGAGATGGCGGAGCAGATCACCGGTGAGCTCTCGTCGGTTCCGGGCGTCGTACGGTGCTCGTACGCCGGGTCGCTGCGGCGGATGCGCGAAACCATCGGCGACATCGACGTGCTGGTGGCGTCGGAGCGGCCCGTCCCGGTGATGGAAGCCCTCGTGCGGCTGCCCGGTACGGCGGAGGTCCTGGCGCACGGCGCGAAGAAGACCTCCGTCCGCACGACGAGCGGGCTCCAGGTGGATCTGCGGGTGCTGCCGCCCGAGTCCTGGGGAGCGGGCATGCAGTACTTCACGGGGTCGAAGGCACACAACGTACGCACCCGGGAGCTGGCGGTACGGCACGGGCTCAAGCTCTCCGAGTACGGGCTCTTCGACGCCGAGAGCGGTGACCGGCTGGCCTCCGGGACGGAGGAGGAGATCTACGCCCGGCTCGGCCTGCCGTGGATCGCGCCGACGCTGCGCGAGGACCGGGGGGAGATCGCGGCCGGGCTGCGCGACGAGCTGCCCGTGGTGCTGGAGGAGGGCGACCTGCGGGGTGACCTGCACACGCACACCGACCTCACCGACGGTCTGGCACCGCTCGAGGAGATGGTGGCGGCCGCGGCCGCGCGTGGGTACGCGTACTACGCCGTCACCGACCACGCCCCGAACCTCTTCATGCAGCGGATGACCGACGAGAAGGTCCTCGCCCAGCGGGAGCAGGTGCGCGCTCTGGACGGGGCGCACCACGGCATGCGGTTGCTGCACGGCACGGAGCTCAACATCGGCCCCGACGGGGAGCTGGACTGGCCCGATGCGTTCCTGGCCGGCTTCGACCTGTGCGTGGCCTCGGTGCATTCGCATTTCGGGCTGGACCCGCGCGCGCAGACCCGTCGCCTGGTGCGGGCCTGCGAGAACCCGTACGTGCAGGTCATCGGGCACCCCACCACGCGCCGGATCGGCCGCAGGCCGGGCATCGAGGCCGACTTCGACGAGGTGTTCCGGGCCTGCGCGCGGACCGGCACCGCCCTGGAGGTCAACTCGCACCCGGAGCGGCTCGATCTGTGCGACGAGGACATCCTGCGGGCCAAGCGCTTCGGGGTGCGTTTCGCGGTGGACTCCGACGCGCACTCCCCCACCCACCTGCCGTACGTGCGCTACGGGGTGGGCACCGCCCAGCGCGGCTGGCTGACGAAGGACGACGTCATCAACGCATGGCCGCTGGCCCGGCTGCGCCGGTTCCTGCGCCCCTGACCCTGCGCTCACCCCCGCGCGGTCCCCGCGACCGCCCGGCCGTGGCGGACCAGCACGGTCACGGTGGCCGCGAGGAAGAGGGACTGCATGGCCGTCCGGGGGCCGAGCCGGTCCCACCAGGGCACATCGCCGCCGGAGGCGTAGATGTTGGCGGGGAACATCAGGACCAGCAGCGCGGTGAGTACGGCGGCCGAGGCCCGGGCGGTCCGCGACCACAGCAGCCCCAGCGCGCAGGCGAGTTCGGCGACGCCGGTCAGCGTGACGAGCAGCTCGGGGGCCGGCAGGGCCGGTGGCACCATGGCGATCATCTCCTCGCGCATCCCGACGAAATGCGCAGCCCCGGTGAGCGCGAACATGGCCGCCAGACCGCCCCTGAGGGCGACGGTCGGCCGACGGAACCGGACGGCGCCGAGCGCCCCGGCGAGCAGCAGCAGGCCTGTGACGGTGACGAGTGTGACGAGCGGTTCCATGTCAGGACCTCCCTTGCGTGACGATGACGACGGCGGGTCTCATCGGAAATGCGGGGCGGCCGGGTGCGGCCGGGTACTCCCGGGGCACGGGGCACGCCGTGACGGCCGTGGCAGCCGAGTCCCCGTGCTCTCGGTGTCTGCCGGGCCCCGGTCAGGCGCGGTCGCCGGTCATGGCCTCGGTCGACCGGCGGACGGTGTCCGGGTCGATCTGCTGGATCTGCACGACGACCCCGTCCGGGTCGGTGACCCGGATGCTGCGGCCGAAGTTCTCCTCGACGAGCTCGTACGGGTAGTCGCTCCGCTGGAGCCGCTGCGCGACCTCCTCCAGCGGCTCGTCCGTTGCAAAGCCCAGTTCGGTGGCGCCGGGCGGCCGCCCCTGCGAGACGGCGGCGGCGTGGACGCCGACGGCGCCCGCAGCTGCGGTCAGCCGGACCCAGACGGCCGCGCCGGGCTCCTGCCGGACGGCGAGCCCCAGCCCGGCATAGAAGTCCCGGGACGCCTCGACGTCGGCCACGTACCTGATGGGAAGGACGGTCAACATGGTCTGCCTTTCTCGTTCGGTCGTCATCAGCGTCCTGTCCGGTACTCCCGTGTGCGCTGTACAGTCGCCGCAATGGACGCAATCAGACGCATCGATGCACTGTCATGACGCAATCGGTCACGCTCGACGCGCTGGACCGCCGTTTGATCCATGCTCTGCAGATCGACGGGCGCGCCTCGTTCAGCAGGATCGCCACCGTGCTCGGGGTCCCGGAGCGCACCGTCGCCCGCCGCTACCACCGGCTGCGGTCGGCCCTGGTTGTCCGGGTCGTCGGGCTCGTCGACAGTCGGCGGATCGGCATGCTCGACTGGTTCGTCCGCATCGACTGCACGCCTGACGCCGCCGACGCGCTCACCGCCGCCCTCGCACAGCGGGACGACACCTCGTGGATCGCTCCGCTCGTCGGCGGAACACGGCTGACCTGCATGGTCCGCACTCCGGCCTCGGGTACGGACGGCGGGCGCGCGCTCTTCGACCATCTGCTCCGAACCCCGGGGGTACGGGATGTGGAGGCAGGCTGCGTGCTGCGCCAGGTTGCCGGTGTCGGCGGCTGGGCGGGCCGGACGAGCGCGCTGGAGGCGTTCGAGCAGGCGGCCCTGCTCAGTCCCGCGCCGGAACCACCGGGCGACCAGGGAGCGCCCGATGAAGCGTCGGGCTGGGGCGAGGCGGAGGCACGGCTCGCCGGCGAACTGGCCCGGGACGGCCGGGCGGACGTGGTACGGCTGGCCGCCGTCACCGGTTGGTCTGCCTCGACCGTGCGCCGCCGCGTCGCCGGACTGCGGGCCGCCGGCGTGCTCCACTTCGAGGTGAACGTGGACCCGTCCCACTTCGGCTTCCCCGTGGAGGCGCTGCTGTGGCTGGAGGTGGCGCCGGCCTCGCTGGTCGAGGTGACGCAGGCGCTGTCACGGCATGACGCGGTCGCCTTCGCCGCCGTCACCACGGGCCGGGCGGCGGTCTTCGCCATGGTCCAGTGTCGTGACACCGGTGCCCTCTACGACTACCTGGCCGACGAGTTGGCCGCGCTGCCGGGCATTGGCCGCATGGAGACCGCGCTGGTCCAGCGCCGCGCAAAACGGGCGGGACCGCTCCTCGTGCCGGCGATGGCGGACCGGCCGGAACGGCGCGGCACGGGACGGTACGGTCCGGGACGCGAACAGCGGCACTGACCCGCGGGCCGGCGGCCGGCCGTGGGGGCCGCTACATCACCCTGTTGCGGGCAGCGGTGGGCCGGGCCGCCACCCCTTGGGCCGGGGTGCAGGGCGCGACCCTTGGCAGCACCTCCGGTTCCACACGAAACAGTGACATGCATCACAGCGACTTGGCGGGTCACGGAAGCATTACGTCCACCAAGGGCTCACCGACATGTCGAGATTTGTCCAACCGGGGTCGACATTCCCCCTGTCCACCGTAATGAGCACGTCAGGGAATGGGGCGACCCACTGCAACTTGCCACGTCACAGGTGTTTCTGATGGCCGCTACTTGCTTCACGCAGCCCGCCGAGCGCGCGGCGAGCATGACTGTCCGCCCATTTCAAGTCCGTCGCACGGCGCCGCCGCACGTGCCGGCGGCGAAACTTGCCAGCCCGTTCCAGGGCTTTTAAGAATGGCGGCCCGCCCGGCGTTCGGACAGCTCAGGCGCAGGACGCTTCGCAGAAACCAAGTGAGGCCACGTATGCAGAAGCACCGCAAGAGGAAGCAGTACAAGAAGATATCGATCGCCGCCGTCACCCTGGGCATCGTGGGCATACCCACCGCCGCGATCGCGTGCTGGGACGCCCAGGAGACGGCTACGACGAGGGCCTCCGAGAGGCAGGACGCGCCCGCCTCCCCCATCGCGCCCACGCCCGTCGCGTCGATCCAGAACGAGGCGGCACCCGTGGCCACCCCGACCGTGACGCCCGAGCCGCCCGGGCAGCCGACGGAGGATCCGCAGACGGCGAAGCCCTCCACCGCGGTGACTCAGCCGCCCAGCCAAACGCAGTCCGCCAAGCCTGCCCCGGCTCCGGCCCCGGCCCGGCCGACGCCCCCGGTCGCCACGAAGCCGCCGAGCCCGCCGACCGCTGCGCCCTCCGGCCCGGCCGCCGAGGTGGTGGCCCTCGTGAACAAGGAGCGCGCCAAGGCCGGGTGCTCGGCCCTCACCGTCAATGAGAAGCTGACGGCTGCCGCGCTGAACCACAGCAAGGACATGGCCGCGCACTCCAACATGTCGCACACCGGATCCGACGGCTCGGACCCGGGCGGGCGCATCACCCGCGCCGGCTACGCCTGGATGACCTACGGCGAGAACGTCGCCTACGGCTACAGCACGCCCGAGCAGGTCATGATCGGCTGGATGAACAGCCCTGGGCACAGGCAGAACATCCTCAACTGCGCGTTCAAGGAGATCGGCGTCGGCCTCGCACAGCCGAACTCCTACTGGACCCAGGACTTCGGCGCGGCCCGCTGACATCGACCGCCCGGCCCGAGTGCGGCGACGAACCGGTCGGCGCATCTCGCGGAGACGTGTCCATCGCCTGAGTGCGCCACATGGCGCGGACGGATCACTGGCAGGTGCTCGGCCGAGCCCTGCAACTACCTCGCCCTTCGTACAAGCAGATGCCGGAGAGGCTGTGGGCCTCTCCGGCATCTGCTGCGTGGGGCGGCTCGCCGGGACGGGATCCCGGGGGCTGCGGGGCTGTCAGTGCCCTCACTTACCGAGCTTCGCCTTCAGGTCCTGCTTGATCTGGTTCTTGATGACCTGCTTGTTGACCTTGCTCACGGTGCCGCCCTTGCCGCTGCCGTCACCGCCGACGGACGTGGCGTCGCCCAGGTTGGTGGCGTCGGCGCTGGCGTTGCCGCCGGTGGCGCTGCCGGTGGTGATCACGCACTTGCCCTTGCAGTTGCCGACGCCGGAGTTCGCGGCGCCACCGGTGGCCGTACCACCGACCGTGGTGTTCTCGGCGTTGGATTCACCGCCGGTACCGATGCCGTCGGCGCTGTCGTCGCTGTGGGCGAGGGAGACAACCTGCTGCGGGGCGGCGGCCGTGGCGGCCATCGCGGTTGCCGGCAGGGCGATACCGCCACTCACCAGCGCCAGGGAAGCTCCGGCCAGAACGACACGACGGGTCGAGAAGAGCTCGAACATGGGAATTCTCCATTCGGTGTAAAGAAGAGGGGTTCTGTACCGCCCCGGGGAAACGGGCCGGAATAATATTTCGACCTCATTTCCTCCGGGGATTCCCCGGTGAGGGCGTGCTTCAAATAAACCCTGCCGAGGGATGTGCGTCACGCCACTTGAACACGTGACTAGACGTCCAGAACCGATCTTGGTATAAGGCTGCCGCAGGGCACCGCCGAGAAGACCTCGCCCCGCCGGAGCCGGCACACCGGGCTCATCAGTGCACCCGTGCCGTCCGCGGGCCCCTGCCCGCCCTGCCCTTCACAGGCAGCTCGGCCTCACGATGGTCCCGTCGGCCTTCGCGGCCGCGATGCGGGCGATTTCGCCGGTCTCCCAAAATGCCGGCTTCAGGCGCTTCCCACATCATGAGTGCTGTGTATGACACACGCCGGAGATCGATCGCTCTGTCGATCGTGGTTCCCGTCTTCAACGAGGAAGAGGTCCTGCCCGTTCTGGCGGCCCGGCTCCGGCCGGTCCTGGACGGGTGCGGCGAACCGTACGAGGTCCTCGCCGTCGATGACGGCTCGACCGACAAGACTCCCCGTCTGCTGGAAGATTTGCGCACTGAGTGGGCCCAGCTGCGCGTCGTGACCCTCCGGCGGAACAGCGGCCACCAAGCCGCCCTTACCGCCGGATTGCGCCGTGCCCGCGGCGCCTATGTGATCAGCATCGACGCAGACCTTCAGGATCCGCCGGAAGTCATCCCCGAAATGCTCGCCCTGGCCCGGGCAGATGGTCTGGACATCGTCTATGCCGTCCGCGCCGACCGCTCCACCGACACCGGATTCAAACGCCGAACAGCCGCCGTCTACTACTGGCTCATGCGCCGCCTGGCCGGCTCCTTCGTCCCCGCCGAGGCCGGCGACTTCCGCCTGCTGTCCCGCCCTGTCGTGGAAACCCTCAAAACCCTTCCCGACCAGCAGCAGATCTATCGTCTGCTCATCCCTTCGCTCGGCTTCCCCTCCGGACAGATCACATACCAGCGCGGAGAACGAGCGGCCGGCACCACCAAATATCCCTTGCACAAAATGACCCTATTGGCACTGGACAGCATCACCAGCTTCTCGGCAGCCCCACTGCGCCTGGCCACGGCAATCGGCGCCATCAGCATCCTCGTCTGCCTCGCTTTTCTCACCTGGACCCTCACTGTCTACGCCACGGGCAGCACCCCGCCCGGCTGGACCTCCTTGATTATCACATTCCTGTTCTTCGGTGCTGTTCAGCTCTTCTGCCTGGGAATGCTCGGCGAGTACGTGGCCCGCATCTACACTGCCGTCCAGGCCCGGCCCACCTATTTCGTCGCTCGCGACACGGACGAAGAACAGCAATGAAGATCGCCAGTCACACGAGCACGCCGGCGAAAAACATCGCCCCCAAAAAGACGTACTGGATCGCGCAAAACATCAGCAGCGGCACCTGAATCCATCGGGACATGCGCCTGACCAGCACGAGCCCGACAAACATTTGCGCATGATTGCGATACCATGACATTTCCGCGCCGGCGAAGAACGGCAGCCAGAAGATTTCTACAGTCAAAATCAAGGCGGCCCACTCCGCGACGTCGAGCCGACGGTTCCGGACGAGTCGCACTGCGGCCGTCGCCAGCACGAGCAGCATGAAGGCGATATTCAGCCAGAGCTGGGTCCTGTGCGCGGCCAGACTGTGCTCCACCAGCCACGGCAAGTGCGCTTTGGGCCTGTACCAGTCGCTGAACGGAAAACCGTAGGCCATCCGCATCTCGTCGAAGGGCTGACGCAGGCCACCTTGCCCGTAACTTGATTGCTGGATGGTCTCGTACGCGTCCCAGTGGCTTGTCGCCTGCCACATCAGCCACTTCGCCCAGAGCACGCCGCAGCCGGCGATAGCTGCTGACGACCCGGCCTTCGCGAACCGTATCGGCCGCGTGTCCCTTTGCCACGCGAAGAACGCGCTCAAGATCAGCATGCCGACAGCGACGGCGCCGACAGGATGACAGGAGGTCGCCACGAAACCACCGGCAGCGGCAATTCCCCAGGATCCGCGCCGCAGCCCGACGATACAGACGAGCAGCGCCAGCGTTGCGGTGGCGATCGGGAACATCGCATGCAGATAGATACCACCTGGGAATACCGTACCGATGGCGAGGGTGAGACCGGTGGCCCAGGTGAGCCGGGCGCCGAGCAACCACCACAACACCGCGAACATGCCGAACAGAGACATTTCAGTGACGACAACAGCAGCTGTCTCATAGGAAAGCCCGCTGGCAGAAACCACCCGGACCGACATGGGGTATCCGGGGAACCAGGCAACATTTCCGCACATGACATCGGGAAAGTTCGCGTAGCGATCCCGGCACCAAAACATTTCGTAACCGGTCTTGGCGATGGACAGGTAGTGTCCGGAATCCCAGCGATGGCGAGCAGCTGTGGACCAATAGGCCACTTTGGATCCGTCGCCGGCAACGGATTCTTTCGCGACCAGCCAGGTGACGAGGTTCGCGATCAGCCAGGCGACGGCTGGCGGCAGCAAGCCACGGCGCCAATCGCGACGCTCCGGCCGGTTGGGTTCCACCGGTGCGGCGTCAGGCATCAGGAGCCGTGCCGATCACGGGCGTGTCACCAGAAGTGCTCGCGGGCCCGGCCTCGCTGTCGATACAGGAGCGCACGGACATGGGAATTCACTCATCTCCAGCTCCGCGCTCGTCTCCCCGGACCACAGCCGACGGCAGAGTCCCGATGGCTGCGGGCTTTTCGACGACCTCCGGTACGGTGCCCAGCTTCACGATCAGTTTGGCGAACGCCTCGTGGAGCTGCATCTGGAAGTGCTCCTACGGCCGGGCTGCGGGCCTGCCGACGGAGCCACCGTGGTTCCTCCTGTCCTGGCGCCAGCACACCCGCCTTACCGGACGCGCCCCGGCGTGTCTGCGCGGTTCCGTTCCGGTCGGGCGGTACGGGTGGCGCGCGGGGCTCACCTGGCCCCTGCCGGAGAGACGAAGGCGGGAATGGGCCGTGGCGATGGTCGGACTGTTCTGGGTGGCTCCGGACGCGGCGTACGTGGGATCGCCGCCGACCGCCATCGGGAGCTGCGTCAGGTTGACCGCGGGCGGACTGGAAGCCGTGGACCCCGACGGCTCCCGGACGTGGACCTGGGAAGGACTGCGTTCCGCGGTCGTCGAAGCCGTGCCCGTCGAGAGTCGGCCGGGCCTCGCGTCGAAACTCTTCGGGTCGGTGGTCTCGGCCGCGGCCGGCATCTTCCTCGGGGAGGGGCCGCCCGAGATGACGCTGCGGCTGGAGACGGAGTACGGGCCGGAGGCGGTGACGGTGTACTCGGCGGCGGCCGGAGGGTACGGCGCCGAGTAGGCAGCACTCTCGCAGGACCTGCTCGGGCGCTTCGTGGCGGGAACCGCGAGGCCGCAGGCCCTTGAGGTGTGGGGCCGTGAGCACGGCCTGGAAGGTACACCGAAGCCTCACGTGCGGGAGGCCTTGCTGCGCACTTGGGCGGAGGCGTGAGCCGGCCCAGCGGCGAGGCGACGCAGTCCCCCTCCCTCCCGGCCACGCGGTGAGGCCCCGCCTGCCTGCCGTGCGCGGCCGTGCCCGGCCCTTACGGTGGCACGATGGAACAGCGGATCAGTTTGGTCACCCTGGGCGTCGCGGACCTCACCCGCGCCAAGGGCTTCTACTCGGCGCTGGGGTGGCGCGGCACCGAAGTCGAAGAGACGGTCTTCCACCAGGCGGGCGGTCTGGCCCTGGTGCTGTGGGACCGCCGGAAACTGGCTGCCGACTGCGGTCTTGCCGACGCCAAGGCGACCGGTTTCGGCGGTATCGCCCTGGCTCACAACGTGCGCACGGACGCCGAGGTCGACGCCGTCCTCGACGCTGCCGCCCGGGCCGGCGGCACCGTCACCCGGCCCGCCGCCGTCAACGCGATCGGCTTCTACTCGGGTGTCTTCACCGACCCCGACGGCCACGCCTGGGAGATCGCCCACAACCCCGGCTTCACCCTGGCCGAGGACGGCTCCCTGATCTTGCCCGACTTCGACCGCTAGCGGACAGCGACGCCCGCCGCTCCCGTCGTCTGAGACTGTCGCCCATGCGTCGGTAGCGGGCTGCTTCGGGGTGCGGCGGTCGTCAGGGCGGGGGCCATCTCTACAGTTGTGGAGTGAGGGCGCTTCAGCCGTAGGGATCGCCCGAACCGAACGGAGAGGCGTTCCATGACACAACGTCACGCGGTGGTGGTCGGGGCCGGAATCGGCGGTCTCACGGCCGCCATCGCACTGCACCGGCGCGGCTGGCACGTCACCGTCTGCGAGCGCGCCCCCGAACCCTCCGTCACCGGCGCCGGCATCGGCCTCGCCCCCAACGCCCTGCGCGCACTCGACGCCATAGGCGTCGACGCCGCCCGCGCCGCAGGCAGCGCCGTACCCACAGCGATGGGCGTACGCCGCTCCAACGGCCAGTGGCTCACCCGGACCGACACCGCGGACATGGCGGCCCGCTACGGCATGGCCCCGATCGCCGTCCCCCGCCCGGCGCTCACCGCCGCCCTGGCAGCCACCCTTCCGCCGGAGGCCCTTCGCTACGGCACCGAGGTGACCGCCGTCGACGACGACGCGGGCCGCCCGACCGTCCGTACGGCGGGCGGCCCGGACCTTCCCGCCGATCTGGTCGTCGCCGCCGACGGCATCCACAGCCCGCTGCGCCGCGCGTACTTCCCCGCCCACCCCGGCCTGCACTACATCGGCGAGACGGCCTGGCGAACCATTGTGGATGCCCCGGACCTGCGGATACCTGACATGAGCGAGACATGGGGGCGGGGCGAACGGTTCGGCGTGACACCGCTCTCCGACGGCCGGCTGTACCTCTACGCCACCGCGATCGTCCCGGCCGGCACCCGGTCAGCCGACCCTCGCACCGAACTCCGGCACCGCTTCGGCTCGTGGCACGACCCGATTCCGGCCCTGCTGGACCGTGTCAGTCGCCTCGACCCCGCCGACGTGCTCCGGAACGACCTCTACGACCTGGCTGCCCCGCTCCCACGCCTGCACCACGGCCGGATCGCCTGGCTCGGCGACGCCGCCCACGCCATGGCCCCAAACCTCGGCCAGGGCGGCTGCCAGGCCATCGAGGACGCGGTGGTCCTCGCCCACCTGCTTCCCGCCGGAGACGGCGGAGGAACCGACGGAGGCGACGGGGACGGCACGGACCTCGTCCCGGCCGCCCTCGACGCGTACACCGCCGCCCGCCGCGACCGCACCGACGCCGTGCGCGTCCGGGCCCGCCGGGTCGGCCGCCTGGGCGCCCTCCGCAACCCGCTCGCGGTGGCGGCCCGCGACCTCGCCGTCCGCGCCACCCCCGCCCGCATTGCCCTGCGCGGCATGGACGACCTCTTCAACGGCTTCCGCCTCCCCGGGTAGCAGGGACCCGCTGGGGTCTGCCATCGAAGTGATCGGTCGTCGTCACCTCGTGAAGGCTGCCGGGGCTCTCGGGACGGTGTTACCCACTTCCGGCATCGGCGGTGCGGGCTGGCTGCGCCGTCGGCGCAGCCAGACGTAGAGCATCAGGCACGGCAGCAGCAGTCCGACGACGGTGAGGGTGAGGAACGCCGTGAAGCTGCTGATGTGGCTGGCGAGCCACGCGAAGTTCTGCCCGAAGAAGCCGACCACGAAGGACAGGGGGAGGAACACGCTCGCGAGGATCGTGAGCCTCTCCATCGTGGCGCTCTGCCGAAGGTTGATCTTGTTCTGCTCGACGGAGATCACCGCGATGTTCGCTTCCAGGACAGTGGTCAGAAGGTCGCGTTGGGCGGCGACCTCCTCATTGACCAGCAGCAGATGGTCGTGCACGTCCCGGAAGTACGGCAGGAGCGCGGGCGGTGACTTGCCGGGCTGCAGCCGCCGGGCGAGCACGGCGAGCAGCGGGTGTACGGCGCGGTAGAAGTCCGTGGCCTCGCGGCGCAGGCAGTAGATCCGTTCGGTCTGGGCGATCGCCCCGGAGAACACCGTGGCCTCGATCTGCTCGATGTCGCGTTCGAGTTCGCCGACGACGGGAGCGTAGCTGTCGACGACCTGGTCGAGGATCGCCCACAGCGTGGCGGCACTGCCGGTCTTGAGCAGTTCGGGGCGGCCTTCGAGTCGGCTTCGGGCACCGTGCAGCTCGCTCGCGATGCCCTGGCGGACGGTGATCACGAAGTGTTCGGCGAGGAAGATGCTGATCTCGCCGGTGTCGATCTCCTCGCGCTCGTCGTCGTAGCGTGCCGTGCGCAGGATGATCAGTTCGGTGCCGTCCTCGTACTGCTCGGCCTTCGGCCGCAGGTGGAAGGTACGGGCGTCCTCGACGGCGAGCTCGTGCAGGCCGAAGATTTCACGGACCCGGGCCAGCTCCTCCGGCCCCGGTTCGAAGATGCCCAGCCACACGAATCCGCCCTGCCTGCAGCGGGCGGCGGCCTGCTCCAGCGGCATCGCGCCCTCGTCCTGCCGACGCCCGTCCCGGTAGTGTGCGCAGTCGACGATCATGGCCATCCTCCTCACGGTCGGCCGGGGTGCGCCACTCTTGCCCACCGGCGGCGTAGCGCGCCGTACAGGCCTCACATCACTAGATGCTCCTCCGACTCATCCGGAATGTCCTCGCGTGCGGCCCCATCACCCTCCGGCTCACCGAGAGCCGGGCGGCGTCACCGTCGGTCTCGACAGGTCTCCGGAGAGTAACGCCGCTTCGACGGCGTACGGGTGACACCCGCCGCCCCGCAGTCCTCGTACGAGCGGGCACGCCCTCATCCGCCGCCGACGGCACCCGTCAGAGGTCCCAAGACCTCGGGCGTTCCAATGCCTCCCACTCGGCACGGAGCAGGGACAGGACGGCGACGTCGAGGCGGCGCCCCCGGTGCAGGCAGGCCGAGCGGCGCACTCCCTCGTGGACGAATCCCGCCTTGCCCAGGACGTTGAGCGCGGCTGTGTTGCTGGTGTGGGTGACTGCCTGGAGGCGCTGCATGGGCAGTTCACCGAAGGCGAGGTCGGTCAGGGCGTCCAGGGCGTCGGTGCCGTAGCTCTTCCCGCGGTATTGCGGATCCATCACCTGGAAGACCTCTGCCGTGCCCTCGACGATGTCCTGGTTGGTCAGGGCGATGTGGCCGATCGGCGTAGCGTCGGGCAGCAGGACCATGAAGTCGTCCCGCTCGTGATCATCCCTGTCTCGCTCCATGCGCTCGCGGAGCGAGGACAGGGAGCGTGGCCAGAATCCGATCTCGTGGGCTGCGACCGGGTCGGACCTCCAGCCGTGTATCAGATCGGCGTCTTCGGCGTCGAGTGGTGCGAGGCCGACGGTCCTTCCGCGCCAGCATGTCACTCGTCGGTCCGATGCCCTGGCCGCGTCTTCCAACTCGTTCTCAGTCACGGGCGGATGCTACGGGCCCACGGAGCGGAAGAACCAGCGAATTGAGGCGATCGCCCGTCGCCGTCCGAGGACCCGGCTGAAGCCGGGATCGGGCGCATCATCCCGAGTGGAGGGAGCGTTGACCACCGGAAATGGGGCGGCTCTGTCGGTGCCACTGCCTAGGGTGGGTGGATGAACGAGATACAGATCGTCTCCGGCCACGGTGCGTGGCGAGGTGGGTTCGAGGAGCGGGTGCTGGCCGGGTACCGGGCTGCGGGGTGTTCGGAACCATTGGCCCAGGCCCTGCTGGAGCGGGCGCTGAAGGGAATCGACGACTGGACGGTGGCCACGGACGGCACCGGGTGGATCGCGGTCGGGGTGACGGAGGACAACGGGGCGACCGTGGGCCGGATCCACGACCTGACGGTGCCCCAGGGGCGCGAGTGGGCAGAGCGGTGGTGCGCCGAGCACGGCGCGCAGCGGGTGGAGGTCCGGCTCACCGGCGGAGCGGGAGCGTTCGCCGATTATCCGGTACGGGGACAGAACCGGATGCGTGCCGCGGCCGAGCAGCCCGAGCTGCCACCGGGCCTGACGGTTCGCCGGCTCACCGAGGAGGAGTACCCGGGCTGGTATGCCGGTGAGGAGGCCGCGTACATCGCGGACATCGTCCGGGCCGGAGCTCTGACCCCGGAGCAGGCCAAGGAAAAGTCCGACCGGGACTTCGCGCGCCACCTCCCGCAGGGATACCTGACCCCGGGGCACGCGTTCTACGCGCTGGAGGCCGACGGCCGGGTGGTCGGCACCGGCTGGGTGAACCACGGCTTCCTGCCAGGCGTGACCTTCGGCTTCTCGCTGGAGGTTTACAAGGAGCACCGCGGCAAGGGCTACGGCCGGGCTGCGATGGCCGTCGGCGAGTGGGCAACCCGGCAGGGCGGCGACGAGGCGATGATGTTCAACGTCTTCGGCGGCAACGAGGTCGCGATGAGCCTGTACGACAGCACCGGCTTCGCCGTGTTGGACGAGTTCCGCTCGATCGAGCTCTAGCTCTAGCTCTGGCACGCAGTGCGGAGCCGCCCGGCCCGCACTGCACCCGCCCCCACCAGGTGTTCCGTCTGCCCGTGTGCGCGCGTTCGAGGCGCCCGGTATCGTCCAATAGGTGCGATCCGCCCGAACTACGGCCCCTGCCGGTCGGGCAGCCGTGGTTGCCGGCAGAGGGACGCGATCACACGGCACACCACAGCACCAGACCGAAGGGCAGAAGTCCGGACGACGGCTGGTCATCCGCACCGGAACCGGGGGACCCCGGACGGCGGTCCGTCGGCACGTTCTCCGGGATGAACAGGGCCGCCGCCACAGCTGCCTTGGTCCTCCTGGCGGGGGTCGGCCCGGCACCGAGCAGCACAGCGGCACAGGGTGCCCGCGCAGCCACGGCCTGGAGCGACGAGACGTCCACGGCACGGTTCGTGCCCGGCCCCTGCCCCAAGACGTCCGAGCCGGTCGCCGCACTCGACGACGCACGGTGCGGCTTCCTGGAGGTCCCCGAGAACCGCGCCCGCCCAGCCGGACGCATCGTCCGGCTGGCCGTCGCGGCCCTTCCGGGCACGTCGGCGAAACCGGCCGCGGACCCCGTTGTGTACATGGCAGGTGGTCCCGGAGGCGACGCGTTCGGTGACATCCCCTTCCTCGTCGACGCCGGTCTGAACCACGGCCGTGAGCTGATCATCATGGCCCAGCGCGGGAACCTCCACTCACAGCCGAACCTCGCCTGCCCGGAGATCGACCGGTCCTCCGCGCAGGCTGTCGGCCGCCGCTACGACGATCCGTCCGCCCAGCGGCTCCTGCTGCGCGCGACGAAGGAGTGCCGGGACCGCCTCACGACCGACGGCACCGACCTGAGCGCCTACAACACCGCCGAGAACGCGGCGGACTTCGCCGATCTGCGCACCGCGCTCGATATCCGCGAGTGGAACGTCTACGCGTACTCCTACGGCACCGACCTCGCCCTCACCTACCTGCGTCAGCACCCCCAGAAAATCCGTTCGGTGGCACTCGACTCGGTCACGCCTCCGCAGACCGTGAGCCTGCCGTGGACGTGGATCAGCGCCCGGGAAGCATCGGCACCATCCTGCGGGCGTGCCAGGCGCAGCCGGGCTGCAAGAGCCGCTATCCCGAAGTCGCCCGTACGCTCACGAGCAGGTGCGCCGACTGGAGGCGCGGCCGCTGACGTTCAACGCCGCTCCTCCGGGTGGCGGGAAGCCGGTGAAGGTCGTCCTCGACGGCGCGGCGCTGGTGAACCTGCTGGTCGGCAACGCCGTCCCGGCCGCCGATGTCCCGGCGGCCCTCGACGGGCTCGCCCGCGGACGTCCGGAGCGCTTCGCGCGGGCGCGCGCCGCCGGGGCGAATCCCGTCGTCGGCGAGACCGCGTTCGGCCTGACGCAGTCGGTGGCGTGCAGCGAATGGGTGCCGGGGCACGGAAAGTCCGACGTGTCGGACGCCGGCCGCATGGCCTTCCCCGGCTGGCCGGACACGGTCCTCGCCCAGGCACCGCAGCTCCCCTTCCAGCACGAGGTGTGCCGTGTCCGGAACGTTCCCGACCGGACCGCCTCCCAACGGGTGGCGGCCGTCAGCTCGGTGCCGACGCTCATCGTCTCGGGGACGTTCGACGGGAAGACCGGGGCGAGTTGGGGGGCCCGTACGGCGCGTGACCTGTCCCGCTCGACCGTCGTGCAGATCCCCGGGACCGGGCACTTCGTCGTTCCCCAATCGCCCTGCGCGCAACGCGTGCTGGCCTCGTTCCTAGCCCGCCCCAGCGAGCCCGACACCAGCTGCGCGGCCGATGTCAAGCCGAAATCGTTCACGATCGTCCCGAAGTGACCGGGAGGCCCGATGTCAACGGGACGTGCGGACGGCTCCGCTGACGGTGTTAGCGTGCCGGCATGCGCGCTCCCATCGGTCCATTCGACAACGCCGTGCCCGCCCCCGACTGTCTCGCCGAGCTCAACCCACCCGTGGCGCGAGCGGTCGCCGGCTGGCAGGGAGACGTACCCGCCGGGCAGATCCTTTACGTCGACACCGACCCGGCCATCGCCGACACCGCCGACTTCGTGGCGCACTTCGGGCAGGAGCTGCTGGACCAGTCCGCGAACTGCGTGGTGGTGGCCGCCAAGCGCGGCGGCCAGACCACCCTGGCGGCCTGCCTGGTGCCCTCCGCCGGCCGGGTCGACGTGAACGGCGCCGTCCGGCGTCACCTGGGGGCGCGCAAGGTGTCCTTCGCCCCGATGGAGACGGCCGTGGAGGTGACGGGCATGGAGTACGGCGGCATCACCCCGCTGGGGCTGCCCGACGACTGGCCGCTGCTCGTGGACGCGGCAGTCCGTGACATGCCGTACGTACTGATCGGCAGCGGGCGCCGCCGCGGGAAGCTCATCGCGCCCGGGAAACTGCTCGCGGAGCTCCCCGGCGCCGAACTGCTCGAAGGACTCGCCATCTGACGCGCCGACCGGTGGAGCGGCGAGGTTGCCAGGATCCCTGCGGCTGAGAGCAGATGGCCGACCGCATCGGCAAGCCGGTCGTCGCGGGGCCGAACAGCCCGATCGCGGCCGCACCGACGACGGACGCGTCGCACGCGAGCCACGTGGCGAACGTGCTGACCGCATGCGCCGCCTTCGTCGTCGCGGACGCGTGGCAGTTCCAGGAGGCCGCCGCCGAGCCCGTCGGCCACGGCCTGCGCCGCATCCCGGTCACCGGCCCGACGTCCGTCTGCCCGCTCACTGATCTGGCGCCGCGACAGCGACAGCGACACGGCGGTGAGCAGCACCGCGTCAACGATCAGGCTTGCGCTTCGATCAGGAGCCTGTGCTGCTGCCCCGCGGCTCCGGTGTCAGTTCCGCCGTGAGTTCATCCAGTGCTTCGAGCCGTCGGGCCGAGTCGGCCATGAGCGCGGCCGCCGCGACGAGGATGAGTTCCGTGACGGCGACTTCGTGGGTGAGCGGCGCGATGGGGCCGGCGGCTTCGCGGGGCAACCGGACCAGGACCTCCGCCTGTTCGGCGAGTGGGGACTCCCAGGCATCGGTGACGAGGATCAGCCGGGCACCGCGTGAGCGGGCCGCGTGAACGAACCTGGCCGTGCTGTCCGCGTAGCGGCGGAAGTCATAGGCCACGATCAGGTCCGATGGGCCCAGATCGACGAGCACCCGGGCCCGGGCCGCCGGGGTGTCCGGAACGCGGGCCACGCCTGGACGCAGGGCCGCCAGCTGACGGACCAGGTAGTCGGCCGCCAGTTCGCTGAGCGAGCCACCCAGCCCCCACACCCGTTCGCCGTCGGCCAGGAGACCCGCGATGAGGGAGAGCAGCGGCTCGTTCACCACCGACAGAGCGCTGTCCAGTCCGGCGCGCAGTTCCTCCGCCGCCCGGTTGACGTTCGGCGGCTCGTCCTCCGGTGACGTCGTGACGAACTCTCGCAGCCGCGACCGCTCGTGCTCCCGCGCGTCCGCACGCACCACGGCCTGAAATTCCGCGAACCCGTCGAAACCCAACCGCCGGAACAGCCTGGACGCTGTCGGCGGGCTGACCTGTGCACGGTCCGCCAACGTCCGCAACGGCCCCAGCGCAGCGAAGGGATAGTCCTCCAGCAGGACGCGCACGATGGCCCGCTCGCCGCGGGGCAGCTGCGGATACATCTCGCCGAGACGCACCTTCACCGAGTCAGTCGCCATGGTGACAAATGTTACGCGACACGCCAGATCCGATGGGAACGTTTCATGGCGCGGCCGCACGGCACGACAACAATAACGAGAAGGTAACGAGATGTAATGGCTGTTTCTCTTAGCCAATCTGTGAGAGCTTTGAGCAACGAACGTTTCTTGTGTCACTCTCTGCGGGATCGGTGAAATCTGTGAGCGTCTCGACGTCGGTGCAGTCCAGCCACTGGCAAGGTCTGATCAGCGCGTACCGGTCCTGGCTGCCGGTCAGCGCGACGACTCCCATCGTCTCGTTGCACGAGGGAAACACCCCGCTGCTGCGCGCCGACCATCTGTCCTCCGTCACGGGCTGCGACGTGTGGTTGAAGGTCGAGGGCGCCAACCCCACCGGCTCGTTCAAGGACCGCGGCATGACGGTGGCCATCAGCAAGGCCCTCGAAGCGAACGAGCGCAACACCATCGTGTGCGCGTCGACGGGCAACACCAGTGCCTCGGCCGCGGCCTATGCCGCGAGGGCAGGACTCGCGGCTGCCGTCCTGGTTCCCAAGGGACGCATAGCCCCCGGCAAGCTGGCGCAGGCCATCCGCTACGGAGCTCGGATCATCGAAGTCGCCGGCTCCTTCGACGACTGTCTGCGGATCGCCCGCGAGCTGGCCGAGCATCACCCGGTGACGCTGGTCAATTCGGTCAACGACCACCGGCTCGCAGGCCAGCAAACGGTTGCCTTCGAGATCGTCGACGCCCTGGGGTGGGCCCCGGACATCCACTGCCTGCCCGTCGGCAACGCCGGCAACATCACCGCCACCTGGCGCGGGTACACCGCGTACGCGGCCGCGAAACGGTGCACGGACCGGCCTCGGATATGGGGCTTCCAGGCGGCGGGCGCGGCGCCGCTCGTGCACGGTTCTGTGGTCGCCCGCCCCCGAACAGTGGCCAGCGCCATCGAGATCGGCAACCCTGCGAGCCGGAACGGAGCCCTGTCCGCGCGTGACGACTCCGGCGGCCTCATCTCCGCGGTCACGGACGAACAGATCCTCGACGCCTACCGCCTGCTCGCCATGCGTGAAGGCGTCTTCGTCGAACCCGCTTCGGCAACAGGAGTCGCCGGTCTGCTCGCGGAACACGGCCGAGGACGGCTCGACGCCGGCCAACGAGTCGTCGTCACACTCACCGGAAACGGTCTCAAGGACCACGAGACCTCGATGGCCGGCGGCTACGATTCCATTGAGGCCTCGCCTCACACGGCAGATGTCGCACGCACGATGAAGCTGCTGCCGTGAGAGCGGGCGGCGCGCCGGCTAGCCGTGGGCAGGTGCCGAGGAGTGGGCGTGCTGCTCGTAGAGGCGGTCGGCGAGCAGTGCGTGCGCGAGTGTGCCGCCCGCGCGGACGGAGGCGGTGACGAAGGCGGTCTCGGCGAGCTCCTCGGCGGTGACGCCGTGCCGGCGGGCGGCGGCTGTGTGGACGTCCAGGCAGTAGGAGCACTGGGTGACCAGCGCGACCGCCACCGAGATCAGCTCGCGGTAGCGGCGCGGCACTGCCCCGTCCTCCCGGTCCACGGCCTGCTGGAAGGCGATCCAGGCGGCGAACTCCGCCGGGGCGTTGCCGCCGACCGAGCGGGCGCGGTGGAGGTCTTCGGGGTGTGCGTACATGGGCGGACTCCTGAAGCGGTGCGTGGGAGGCGGGGGCGGCGGGCCTGTTGTCCGGCGCCTGGCACCACCTCACCGCGGGTGCCGCGGTGCCGTCCAAGACCGGTTTCGGGTGTGTGGGTTCGTTCTCGGTATCGTGGCCGGTCATGGACCTGCGGGCATTGCACTGTTTCATCGCCGTGGCCGAGGAGGGCCACTTCGGCCGCGCGGCCGTACGCCTGCATCTGGCCCAGCCGCCGCTGAGCCGCCGGATCCGGGAGCTTGAGGCCGACCTCGGGTGCCGGCTGTTCGACCGGATCCCCACCGGGGCACGGCTCACCCCTGCCGGTGAAGTGCTGCTGGCTGAGGCGCGCGACCTCCTGGAGCGCGCCGAACGCGCCCGCGAGCGGGTCCGCGGCGCGGAGGCCGACCGGGTCCTCGTGCTGGGCACGGTCGCGGGCGCGGGCGTGGAGGTCGGCCCGGCAGCGCTGGCTGCCTTGCGGCGGAACCGCCCCGGAGTGCGGGTGCGGCTGCGCGAAGCGCCGGTCACCGATCCGACTGCCGGCCTGCGCGAGGGCCGGGTGGACCTCGCGCTGACCCGCCTGCCGTTCGACACCACGGGTCTGACGGTTCGACAGCTCGGCGAGGAGCCGGTGGTCGCGGCCGTCCCGGCGGACGATCCACTGGCGGCCCGCCCGAGCCTGCGTGTCGCGGAGCTGGCCGGCCGCCCGCGATTCCGCCTGCCAACGGGCACCGACGGCCGGTGGCGCGCCTACTGGCTGGCCGCCGAGGAGGACGTACCCGGCCCGGTGGTGGCGTCCGTAGAGGAGTGCCTGCACGCTGTTCTGTGGGAGGGCGCGGTCGGCCTCCTCCCGGCAGGGGCCGTGCTGCGGCACGCGCGTCCCGGCATCGCTTTCGTCCCCGTCGACGGCTACCCGCCGAGCCGAGTCGTCACCGCCCGCCGGGCGGCCGTCACCGACCCGCTCGTCGATGCCCTCGCAGACGCCCTCGACGCCGCCGGGGAGGCGCGGGTGCAACAGGGGCGGCGCGCGGGACTCCGGCCCCCGACACCAGTACCCGCAGAACCGGACGTGCCCGGGCCCGACCGCGAGTAGGTGCCGTTGCGGCGGTCAGCGCTTGACTCCCGGGGCCTCACGATGTCATGCCACGGGGCCGAGGTCGCCTTCGAGGAGCGTCTGGATGATCTGGGGCCGGTCCCAGAGGGCCAGGATCTCGTTGGCGACGGCCACGGCGGGCAGGTGGCCCTGGCCGTGCATCTTGATGGCGGCGGCCAACAGGGTGCGTGGGACGGCCCCGGCGTCCAGGAGAACGCGCCATTCCTGCAGGCCGAGTTCCAGGAACTCCGGTCCGGCGAGCTCGGCGATCTCCAGGGGGTCGGCCAGCGTGCCGGGACGGGCCGTGAGGGTGCGCAGGCGGGGCAGTCCGGTGACGGGGGCGAGGCCGAACGGCGTGCCGTCGCACTCGCCGATGGACAGGACTTCCAGGGCGGGGTGGGCGGCGGCCTGGACGGTCTGCAGTCCTCCGCTTCCGACCGAGGCCACGACCGGGAGCTGATCCTCGCGACGGTCACGGCGTTCCTCCCTCACCCGGTTCAGAACCAGGTCGGTGAGGGAGTCGGCCACGAGTTCGGCGCCGATGCTCTGTTCGTGGTCGACCAGGATGACCTGGCCGACGTGTCCGCGCGGCCCAGGTGTCAGGTCGACCGCGATCTCGTCGCCGCCGTTGCTCCCGAAGACGATCCAGCCGGGTGATCCGGCCAAGCCCTGTACTGCGGACTCGGGAGGGGTGATGACCGCCTTCGTAGCCCCGAACTGCCAACGGGGGTGAGGGCTCGCCCCGTCGACGCTGTACAGGTCTTCCAAGGCGGAAAGTTCGTAGCCGACCGCGTCGGCGACACGATCCGCCGCTGCGTAGTCGTCGCCCCGGTCCTCCCGCCGTGCCCGGGTCACCCGGTAGAGGACCTTGAGCTCGTCGGGCAGCGTGACGCCCAGACGCTCTTCCGCCGCGGTGATCTCCTCTTCCGTCGCACCCCTGGCGTCGGGCAACCGTTCGCGGAGCGTCCGCTCCAGCAACTCCAGGTCCGCCGAAGGGGCCGGCACCGCACCGGGCACCGGATCGGGAAGTCGGCGCCAGGGCTCGGGAAGGGAGCCCTCGACCAGGACGAGCACCCCCAGGTCCGGATAACGGATGGCGGCCTGCACGGCCGGGCCGGGCTCGACCAGGCTGAGCGTGGTCCTTCCGGTCGGCTGGATCTCCGCCGTGAACGCGACCTCCTCGGCTCCGCCGCGCGCGAGCGCCCGTTGCACGTGCTCCACCGTGCCCCGCTCTGCCGGCGACATCCGACCCCGCAGCGCCAGACTCCAGCCATGTCGGCCGATGCGTCCTCCCACACGGGCGGGCCGCCCGGCACCCCGATCCGTGTTCCCGGCCAACAGGAGCCGCAGCACGGGCTCCCAGGTGGCGAAGTCGCGCACCGATGACACGTGCGGTCTCTGATCAACCATGCGCAGACGGTACTCGGAACCACTGACGCTCAGGGTTCCGTGCCGCGTGCATCGCTCGCAGGGAGCGTCAGCAAGGCTACTTGGCCACCCGGCAGGCGCTCACCGCGGTCCCGTTGGTCACACCGCCCGCTGTCAGGCCGGACACGCACTTGGCGTGGTCACCGCCCAGCCCGACGGAACACGCCGTCCTCACGTACTCCGGGGCCTCGCCACCTCGTAGCTCCCGCTCGACCTGGTTGATGCAGGCCCTGACGTCCGCGTGGGCGGCGGGGGCCGCGAGGACCGCGCCACCGAGCGCGAGGGTCAGGCCGGTGAGAACACCTGCCGTACGGGTCGTCGTGCGCATGGGACGTACCTGCTCTCGGGATCGTCGCGCGGCCCCGGGCCTGGGTATGCCGGAACCCCGCGGAAACGGCGCCGAGCGCACACGGCCGACGTACGGCCACTGGCCCTGGCCCCCGCACCAGACCGGCTCGGCAGGGCCTCCCCCTCCTTCGACGCTAGAGCAACCCCCTGCCGCGCGCACCCGCTACCCCGCGGGCCATCTGAGGCACTCCCCCCGCCGACCGGAGAGACAGGTGGCCGATCAGCTCATCACACTGCATCACGGCCCCAGGTGACGCTGCGTCACCACGACAGGCATCGGTTGCACGACCGCCGCCTCGCACGGGCGCCGATGAAGCTGCCGGCGGCAGGCAAGGGTGCTCCCGCGACCGGGTCGAGATGCGGATGCCCCGGCGGCGGATCATCCTGGCATGGCCGGAATCCCACGCCGAAGGAGAGAGCCATGTCCGCACTGGACAAGCTCAAGAAGATGCTCAAAGGCCACGAGGAGCAGTCGGGCCAGGCCATCGACAAGGCCGGTGACTTCGTCGACGAGAAGACCCAAAGCAAGTACAGCCCCCAGGTGGACACCGCCCAGGAAGCACTGAAGCGGCAGCTCAGCCAGGACCGGGAGGAACGGCCCCCGCAGACCTGACACAGCCGAGGTGACCGCCGCTCATCGAGCACCGGGCGCCGAAGGCTGGGAAGCGTCGGTCCGTCTCCGCCCCGGAACTCGTGTCCGGGGCGGAGCGGTGTGGGCTGCCGGTCAGGCGGCGGTGATGTTCTCCGCCTGCGGGCCCTTCTGGCCCTGCGTGATGTCGAAGGTCACGGCCTGGCCTTCCTGGAGCTCGCGGTAGCCGGTGGAGTTGATGTTGGAGTAGTGGGCGAAGACGTCCGGTCCGCCGCCGTCCTGCGCGATGAAGCCGAAGCCCTTTTCGGAGTTGAACCACTTCACGGTTCCGCTGGCCATGATCATGCCCTCTCAGTCGATGTCGGATCCGCACCGCGCGGACCCGGAGGTGATCGCCCTGGTCCGGCACTGCACAGCAAAACGCCCACGCCAGGGCGCGGGCAGGAACTGCGAACCACGACAGCTGGAGCTGAAACTACACGCCGAAACGGTCCGTCACCAGAGAGCAACGATCCCAAGGTTGTCATGACGTTCTCCTGGGCCGCTTCCGCGGTGCCCGAAGAGCCCGAAGAAGACGTGTTTGGTGCAGCTCATAGATCGAGGGTCCAGTTCTGGCCGACGAGGTCGTGGCCGAAGCTGTGGTGGGGCTCCTCGTCGGCGAGTGTGAATCCGAGGCCCTGGTAGATCTTGCGCGCGGACACCAAAACGTCGTTGGTCCACAGCGTCACCTGCCGGTAGCGGGCCTGCCGCGCGAAGGCCAGGCATTCTTCGACCAGGCGGGTGCCCAGGCCGAGCCCCCTGGCCTTCGGGGTGACCAGCAGGATGCGCAGCTTGACCACCCCTGGTTCGTCGCCGGCGACGAGGAAGACGCAGCCCGCGCGCTCGTCGTCGACCTCGGCGATCCACGCCGCCTCCGTCGACGGGTCGTGGCCGGTGCCGTAGTCGGCGACGATCTTGGCCACGAGGGCCTCGAAATCGGTGTTCCAGCCGAATTGCCGATCGTAGATCTCACCGTGGGCCATCACCACCCAGCCCAGATCCCCCGGGCGGTCGGCGCGGCGCACGACGACGTGCGGCTTACGTTCCTGCTGTGACATGGCTTTTTCTCCTGGACCGTCGACTGCATCCCGACCACTGACACAACTGTTTCAGTAACGCTAGGCTAGCCCCGTGCCTCAGGAAGCGACAATCCCGTCCGCCCGGCAGGTCGAGCTGCTGGAAGCGGCCTACCGCTATGCGCTCGCCCACGGCCTGGCGGACCTCTCCCTGCGTCCGCTGGCCACGGCCATCGGCTCCAGCCCCCGCGTCCTGATGTTCCTGTTCGGCAATAAGGACGGCCTGGTCAGAGCACTGCTGGCGCGGGCCCGGACCGACGAACTGGCGGTCTTGGAACAACTTGAGCAGGCCGACCAGCCCATCGGCCTGACCCCTGCGACGGAGCAGATCTGGTCCTGGCTCGCCGCCGAGGCGCATCGTCCGCTGCTGCGGCTGTGGGCCGAGGCGTACGCGCGGTCCCTCGTCGAGCCCGACGGCGCCTGGGCCGGCTTCGCCCGCGCCACCGTGAACGACTGGCTCGAAGTACTGGCCACCTGCCAGCCGGAGCCGGAACGCGGCAGCGAGGACGGCGCCACCCGCCGCACCCTGGCCCTGGCGGTGCTCCGCGGCGCCCTGCTCGACCTCCTCGCCACCGACGACGAGTCCCGCACCACCGCCGCCGTACACCACCAACTCGCCCTGCTCCGGGGCTGGGACACAGGCGAGACAGAGGACGGAGGACCCGTATGCGACCGACCCTGAAGCCGGGACTGAGAGCGCGAACGGAACACCAGGTACCCGCGCCACGCACCAGGGCGCAGCTGCTGGACCGAAGCGAGTCGGATCCGTCCGCCCGCACCACCCGGGAGGTGCCGGCGTGAGCGATCATGCCCTGCTGCCGCGTCCGGTCTTCGACGCGCACCTCCACATCATCGACCCGCGCTTCCCGCTGATCGGAAACGACGGCTACCTACCGCCCGCCTTCACCGTCGAGCAGTACCGCGAGCGCGTCACCGGACTCGGTATCCGCGGCGGCGCGGTGGTCTCCGGGTCCTTCCAGGGCTTCGACCAGGACTACCTGCGCGACGCCCTCGCCACGCTCGGTCCCACGTACGCGGGGGTCACACAGGTGCCGGCCACCGTGACGGACGAGGAGATCACCAGCCTCGACGCCGCGGGGGTGCGCGCGGTCCGTTTCAACGTTCGCCGCGGCGGATCGGCCACCCTCGACCAACTGGACCGCCTCGCCCGCCGCGTTCACGACGTCTCGGGCTGGCACACCGAGCTCTACATCGACGCACGCGACCTGCCCGACCTGGCCACGACGCTGGCCGCACTGCCCGCCGTCAGCATCGACCACCTCGGCCTGCACCGCGACGGACTCCCCCACCTGCTGAAGCTGGTCGAGCGGGGCGTCAAGGTCAAGGCAACGGGCTTCGGGCGCGTCGACCTCGACCCTGCCGAGACCATGAAAGCCATCATGAATGCCGACCCGACCGCCCTGATGGTCGGCACGGACCTGCCCTCCACCCGAGCCCGCCGCCCGTTCACGGACGCCGACTTCACCCTCGTCGCCCAGACCATCGGCGAGGAACACCTGGACGCCGTGATGTGGGACAACGCCGCCGCGTTCTACCGGATCCCCACCGGCCCCTCGTCGGCGTCGAGCTGGTGGTCGGCCCAGACGTAGCTTTCGGGAAGCAGGTCGGTGATCAGGACGGTTCGGACGTGCTCGTCTCCGCCGACGATGACCTTGAGGTCCGGGAAATAGTCGAGGAGGACCTGACGGCATCGGCCGCACGGTGGAACAACCCCCCGGTCGCGGTCGCCGACGGCGACGATCGTGTCGAGCTCGTACACGCCCTGGGCGGCTGCGGCGCCGATGAGGACCAGTTCGGCGCAGGGGCCTCCGGTGAAGTGGTAGGCGTTCACCGCGGTGACGATGCGGCCGTCACCGGTTCGGGCTGCGGCTGCCATGGTGTGGTCGTCGCCCCGGCACCGAGTGCGCGCGACGTGGGTCGCGGCCTGGATGAGTTCGTGGTCGACGTGTTCGGTCTGCGTGGTCATCTTCTCCGCCTTCTTGAGCTGCCAGGCGACGTTGCCCCGGACGGCGGCGGCGCGCAAGCGGATATCGGCGGTGTGGGGTTGGAGCACGCGGTGGTGTCGGCCTCCGCGTCGTCCCGTCCTGCCCGCGCCATCGCCCGTATCGTCCGGTCGGCCGCCGGACCGCACGACATGTGGCATCCGCTTCCGCTTGCCACAATGGCCACATGGCCGGTGCAGGGCCCTCGATCGAGGGCCGTTACGGTGAGCGGGTCTTCCGCCCCGAGGACCGGGGTGAGGACGACCGGATCGACCTCGGGGCGCTCACCTACGACGAGACGACGATGGCCCGGCTGCGACAGCTGGGCGTGGGTCCCGGCTGGACCTGCCTGGAGGTGGGGGCGGGAACGGGCACGGTGGCGCGGCGGCTGCTCGGCGAGGCGGGAGTGGCGCAGGTCCTCGCGGTGGACCGCGACGTACGGTTCCTCGCGGCGCACCCCGTACCGGGACTGACCACTCTCCAGGCGGACATCACCGCCGGGGACTTCTCCCCCGGGCTGTTCCGGCTGGTCCACGCCCGGTTCGTCCTCATGCACCTGCCCTCCGCGCAGCAGATGGTCTCCAGGCTCGCCGGGCTGCTCGCACCGGGCGGGGTCCTGGTGGTCAGCGACGCGGTCGACCTGACCACGGACTCGGCGCCCGTGACTCCGTACACCCGCGCCATGCGGGCCATGTGGCAGGGGCTGCGCGACAGCATCGGGACCGATGTCTCCCAGGTGCCCCACCGAACCGAGCTGCTGAGTGCGGCCGGGCTGGAACCGGTGGCGGCCGAGATCCACGTGCCGCCGCTCCTGCCCGGGAGCGCGATCAGCCGGTTCTGGGCGGACACCTGGGGCCGGGCACGGGCGGCCATGGTGGCGACGGGGCTGGTCGACGACGCCCAGCTCGACGAGGCCGTGCGCTACCTGGACTCCCCGCAGTGCACCGGATTGTCGCCGGGGATGCTCACGGCGTGGGGGTGGAAGTCCGAGGACGCGTCCCCGTGACCCCCTCCCTCCCAGGGCATGTCGGCGTGTGACATGCCGCTTTCGGTGTAATGGCGGCGTTGGGCGGCCGGGCCGCCGCACGCTGTCGCCGAGGAAGCAACGGCGTACGACCGCGCGGACCCCGGAGCGTGCGACGGGCGGGCACGGACGCCTCACCGAAAGGCGCGGATGACAGACCTCGCCGACGCCCGGGCACCCCGGGTCTCCCAGGACTCCCGAGCGCGCCGGGCTCGGGACCGGTACCGGGAAATCGCGCGGACCGAAGGCCCGGCCGCGGCACGGATCGTGGTCACCGTCGCCGTCGCCTGGCAGGTCGCGCTGTGGCTGGGAGCCGACCAGCCACCGGTCTTCGCGGCAATCGTGCCGCTGGTGGCCCTGCGCGGCGACCCGATGACGGCCCTGGGCACATCGCTGCAGCGGGCCCTGGGTGTGGTGGCGGGCGTGCTGATCGGGCTCGCCGTACTGAACGTGCTGCGGCCCTCGACCGCCACGCTGGCCCTGGTGGTGGCCCTGGGCCTGGGCGTCGGAATGGTCCTGCGGGCCGGCGGTGGGCTGAACATCCAGGTCGCGGCGTCGTCGCTCCTGGTCTTCGCCAACACTTCACCCGATGCCTACGCGCTGGACCGGGTGTGGGAGACCGTTGAGGGAGCGGCGGTGACGATCCTGCTCGCCCCGCTGCTGTGGCCACCCGCCCCTCACCGGGTCCTGGCAGTCATCGCCGACGACTGCCGTGCGCGCCTGATCCGGTCCCTCACCGGCACCGTGGCGGCCCTGGGCACCGGCCCAGCCGCCGCCCGCGAGAACCTCACCCTGGTGGATGCCCAGGTCGAAGCAGTACACGCGAACGCGGCACGCGCCCGCGAAGCCGAACGCGCCATGAGGTTCAATCCCCTGCGCCGACGTCATCGCGACACCGTACGACTCCGGGCGCGGCACGTCGCCGTCGCCGACAGGCTCAGCGCACACCTGGCGACCCTCGCCGGGGAGGTCGCCGCGCTCACCGGCCGGGAGGACCTTGCTGCAGACCTCGCCCGGGCGGGGCGTCGGCTTCCCGAACTCGCCGCGCTCACCGCGCGGGCCATCGGACACACCCTGTCCGGGGAGGATCCCCGCCCCGCCGTGGCCACGGCCCGGAACTGGCTGACCGCCTACGATCGCGCGGACTCCCGGCCCCTCGCCGTTGCCCTCCGCCGGCCATTCCACCGGATCCTCGAAGAGCTCGACCAGGCATCCGCCCCCAGCGGGGAAACGCCGTCGCCGAGGTGACGGCGAGCTGTCCGTACTCGCCCGCGTCAGTCCCTCAACAGCAGCACGGCGGCCGCCAGTACGACCCCCAGGACGAGGGCCATGACGCCGTAGACCGGCCGGTGGTCGCGGAGCACCGGCACGAAGTGGTCCAGGGCGAAGCGGCCCGGGCCGGCCAGGGCCAGGGTGACGGCCGCGGCAATGATCAGGGACTCGAATTCGACGCCCTGCATGCCCAACACGGCGCCGGTCCATTTGACGCAGATGGCGTTGATCATGACGCCGACGATCGCGGCGGCGGCGAGCGGCGTGAGCAGGCCGAGGATCAGGCCCAGGCCGCCCAGCGTCTCGGTCAGGCCCGCGATCGTCGCCATGGTCTCGCCCGCCGGGTAGCCGGCTTTGCTGAAGAACATGCCTGTGGTTTTGGTACCGACGCCGTCGAACCACCCGTACAGCTTCTGGGTTCCATGGACGACCATGATCACGCCGAGCACGACGCGGAGCACGGGCAGGCCGATGTCACAGGGGGCGATTCTGCCGGTACTGCCGGTCACGGTGCGGGGAAGGGTGAGGAAAGGGCTCTCAGCCATCATGGCGCTTCCTGTCGGAGGTGAAAGAGCGGGGGAAGAGAAGGGTCAGCCGAACCGGAGGGTTCTCAGGCGGGCGCCCACCTCACCCAGGGTGACGAAGAGCGGGGCGACATGCCCGGCATGCGGATACGCGAGTCGGCCGGTCGGGGACGCACGTTCCGAATCGAGCAGGGACGTCGACACCCCCGCCGACGCCACTGGCCCCAATATTCGAACATTTGATTGAATTAATGGATGACGTCCATCCACTTTCCCGACGACCTGATCAGCCTCCAGACCGCATGGATCCGCACCTACACCGACCTGGCCCGGCTACCCGCCCAGGCCGGCACGACAGCGCTCCGACGCAGGCTCATCACCCTCTCCTGCCGCATCGCCGCCCACCCTTTCTGGACGGCCCCGGGCCGCTCCGCGGCCGCCCGGGTCGAGCTGCGTCGCCAGGCCCGGACCCGCGCCTGGGTGACCGCGGCGTGACCGGTGAGCACGCCGGAGGTCGCTCAGCGGGCGGCAGTGCCGAACCACTCGGTCAGCCGGCCGAGCAGCTCCTGCTGATCCTCGCCGACCCACGCCACGTGGCCGTCCGGCCGCAGCAACAACGCGGGCAGGTCCAGTTCCTCGCTGACGTCGACGACGTGGTCGACCCGGTCCGCCCACCCCTCCACCGACAGCCGGCCGGTCTGGTCGAGCAGGAGCCCGCGACCGCCGTGCATCAACTCGTAGAGACGGCCCCGCTTCAGCCCCACGTCCCGCATCCGCCGGCCGAGCAACTCGTTGCCCTCACCGATGTCGTAGCGGACCCCGACCGCGGTGACCGTCTCGGTCATGTACCGGTTCACCTCCTCGAAGTCCAACAGCTTCGAGAACAGCTCCCGCAGCGCCTTCGCACCGGGATCGGCCTCCAGCAGCAAGCCCTGTGCGCGGGCTTCGGCCAGTACGAGGGCGCCCACCGGGTGGCGTTCGGCGTGGTAGCTGTCCAGCAGTCCCTCCGGCGCCCAACCGCCCACCTCGGCGGCCAGTTTCCACCCGAGGTTGAAGGCGTCCTGGATGCCGAGGCCGAGTCCCTGCCCCGCGGTCGGCGGGTGGATGTGGGCCGCGTCGCCGGCCAGGAGCACCCGGCCGACCCGGTAGCGCTCGGCCTGCCGGGTGGCGTCGCCGACCCGGGACACCCAGCGCGGTGAGTGCGCGCCGAAGTCGGTGCCCGCGAACGCCCGCAGCCGCTGCTTGAACTCCTCGAAGGTCGGCGGGGTCTCACGCTCCTCGGCCAGCCCTTCTGCGGGCACGATGATGCGGTACACCCCGTCCCCCATCGGCACGGCACCGAACCGTACGTGGGTCTTGCGGATCTCGGCCGTGACGGCGGCCAGTGCCGCCGGGTCCTCGGTCACCTCCACATCGGCCAACAACGTCTCGACCTTGGAAGGTTCACCGGGGAAGCCGACACCGAGCAGCTTGCGCACCAGACTGCGGCCACCGTCGCAGCCGACCATGTAGCGGGCCTGCAACCGCGTGCCGTCGGCCAGTTCGGCGGTCACGCCGCGCTCGTCCTGGCTCAGCCCGACCAGTTCGCAGCCGCGACGGATATCGGCCCCCAGTTCGACGGCGCGCTCGGTCAGCAGGCGCTCGGTGACCGGCTGCGAGACGGCGATGCCGTAGGGGTGTGCGGTGTCCACCCCTACGGGCCACGGCTTGACGATGCCGGCGAAGAAGCCACCGGCCTGGAACTTCTCGCTGACGGCGAGGAACCGGTCGAGCAGGCCGCGCTGGTCCAATATCTCCACGGTGCGCGCATGGAGGCCTCGCCCGCGGGACTGCCCGGTCGGCTCCGTCAGCTTCTCCAGTACGACCACGTGCACACCATGCAGCCGCAATTCGCCGACCAGCATCAGCCCGGTCGGTCCACCACCGGCAATGATCACGTCAATCAACACAACCCCCATGCATTTCCGCAAGTCCTGGCTTCGACGGACAATTCTGCGGCATGCTCCGGGGTCTTTCCTCAAGCCGTGGCTGCGGCCGTTACAGCTTGCGGCACAACAGGGCGTCCGGCGTCTTCCCCTTGGCCCATGCCCCCGTGAAGGCGATGCCCGCGGCGTACTCATCCGCGGCGCACTGCCCCTTGTAGTTGCCGTACGCGAACTCTCCCCCGGGGCCTGCGGCCGGCCGGTTGTCACCCCGGTCGAACCAGACGGTACGGCCGTTCGCCCCCAGGTTCCTGCCCGCCTGGGCGCACAGGACCGCGGAGACAGCCTGGCCGCGCACGCTGTAGCCGATCATGAACTGGTTGGGCCCGCACTGGTACTTGGTGTAGCCGCCCGCCCAGTCTCCCTGCTGTACGTACCGTTCGTCGCTCACCACGGTCGGCACCGAGCCGGTGGCCGGCAGACCGGAGGACCCGGCATCGGTGCACAGCCCGCGCCCGTCACGGTGTGCCAGGCCGACGAGCCGCTGTCCGTCGGGGCACGTCCCCTTGCGAGCGCCCGGATCCCAGTCCGCGAGCGTCCGCATGTGTGCCGACTGGACCGCATCGGTGTGGTCGAGGTTGAGCATGTCCCAGGTGTCGGAGAGGGCGACCTGGCCGCTCTTCTGTGGCGAGGAGACGAGCCGGTTCCAGTTGGCGGCGCGCCAGTCACCGTTGTCCAGGATGCCGGAACGGTGGCCCGCCGAGTCGAAGTTGAGGATCGACCAGGTGCCGTGTCCGGCCCATCCGACCAGGGGCCAGTAGGCGAAATCGGTGTCGTTGGCGATCAGATAGTCCACGAAATTGCCGAACCAGGCGCGTGCCTGCGGGCTGGTCTCGTCGCTGCCGATGCCGAACTCGCTGATCCACAGGGGTGCGGTGAAGTGGCGGCCGGATTCGGCGGTGACGTAGAACGCCTGGCGCTGCAGGGTCGCGAACAGGTCTTCGCGGGAGAGTTCCTGGTAGCGCGGGTCGTGGGTCTCACCCATGCCGGTCGCGCCGGTGTGGTTCGGCCCGGTGTAACCGTAGAAGTGCGCCGCGTACACCAGCTTGTTCGAGGCCACGAGGGTGTGCGAGAGGGTACGTACCGGTTCGAGCGTGGGGCGCCAATGGGGCAGCCCGTCGGCCGGGATGCCTTGCCAGTTGATGCCTTCGACGATCACCAGCAGGTCGGGGTTGGCCTCGGTGAGGAGCCGGTCACCGAGGCGCTGGGAGGCGGCCCACCAGTCGTGGTCGTTGCCCCAGTTCCAGTTGGCGTCGTCGGTGACGGTGCGGCGGACCTCGTTGTAGAGGTCGGCGCCGACGACGCGCTTGTTGTCCTTGTAGCGGCGGGCGAGGCTGATCCAGTCGTTCTCCCACTGCGCGGTGGACTGGCTGGTGTTCCAGCGTTCGTTGCCGTCCAGGCCGCAGCAGAAGCGTGAGGTGTTGGTGTGGTTGTTGAGGACCACCGCGAAGCCGTCCGCCGTGGTGGCGGCGATGACGGCGTCGAAGACCTGGAGCGGGGTCTTGCCGCGCAGTTGGGGGTTGGCGGCGACCGAGGCGTCGGAGACCGGGCGCTGATCGTGCAGCATCTCGTTGGAGAACGGCAGCCGGATGCTGTTGATGCCGAGTTCGTGGAATCCGGCGAGGACCTGCGGGATCGGGGCGCGGTCCAGGCCGAGCGGCATCTGGTCGGCCTTCTCGCCGTCGTGGTGGGCGGCCGGGTCGTTGATGTCGCCGGAGCCGTTCCAGGATCCCTGGGCGCCGTGCCAGTTCGCGGACTTGAGCTTGAAGCGGTTGCCCTCGGCATCGACGATGTAGCGGCCACGGGTGCTGAGGGGCGGACGCCAGGAGTCGGACAGGACGGCCGGGGTGCCGGCCGTCACAGGAGTCGCGGCAGTCGTGGACCCGGTCGCGGACGCGGTCCCGGACGCGATGACCGGGGAGGCGCCGAGCGCTCCGAACAGCAGCGCCGCGGCGAGTATCGCCGGTCGCAGGGGTCTTCTCACAGTGTCCTCCGAAAGTGGCTGGGGGTGGACGTGCGTGGTGGAGCGGTTTCGGGCGACGGAACGGTGGCTCGCTCAACTGCCGCCGCTGCCGAGGACCGCGACGCCTCGCGGTTCGAGGGTCACGTGGCGGACGAGAGGCCTGCGATCGTCGAGGAGGTCCCGGCGGTCGGCCGGCAGCGTCACCTCGTGTTTGTCCTCGGTGTGGTTGAGCAGGATGAGGACGTCGTAGCCCGCGCCGTGCCGGATCGTCGCCTGGACGCCTGTGCGCAGTCCGGGCAGAACGGGGGCGACTCCCGCGTCGGCCAGTGAGCGGTCGACGATGGCCCGCATCGTGACGGGATCGGGGCGGGTCGCGACGTAGCGGGCAGTCCCTGTGCCATGGGTGTGCACCGTTGCCGCCGGGCGGTCGTCGTCCCAGTCGGGTCCGGCGAAGAAGAGTTCGGGGCGTGCCCCGGTGAGCTTCACGTCCTCGCGCCACAGCGACGCCGGCGCGGGCACGGGCACGGGCGCCGCACGGTCTGCTTCCGGGGCCCGGAGAGGGACCGCCTCGCCTGCTGCGGTCGGCCAGAACTCCTCGACCCGTACCCCCAGTACGTCACCCAGCGGAGCCGGATAGCCGCCCGTGTGCACGCGGTCGTGCTCGTCGACGATCCCGGTGAAGAACGAGGCGAGCAGGGATCCCCCGTCCGCCACGAACGTGCGTATCCGTGCGGCGTTCTCGGCCGACAGCAGGTAGTGGCTGGGCAGCACGAGCAACTTGTACGGGCTGAGGTCCGCGGAGGGATGGACGACGTCGATGCCGACACACGCTTCGAACAGAGGTGCGTAGTGGTCGAGGACGCGGTCGAGGCAGCGCACGCCGTCCGAAGGATGCGAGTCGAGTTCGAGCGCCCACCAGTTGTCCCAGTCGAACATGACCGCGACCTCGTTGTGGACGCGCGTGCCGGCCAGCTCGGGTACCCGGGCCAGTTCGCGGCCCAGCTCGCGCACCTCGGCGTGAACCCGGGTCCCGGCCCCCGCGTGCGGGACCATGCCGGAGTGGAACTTCTCCGCGCCGCCACGGGACTGCCTCCATTGGAAGTACATGACGGCGTCCGCGCCCTGCGCGACGGCCTGCCAGCTCCACAGGCGCATCCGGCCGGGGCTCTTGGCCCCGTTGCGGCCCCGCCAGTTGACGGCGGACGGGGCCTGTTCGGTCAGCAGCCACGGCTTCCCGCCGGCCGCACCGCGCAGGAGGTCGTACGACAGCGCCGCAGCGACGTGGGCCGCCTCCCAGTGCGGGTCCGGGTAGCTGTCGAGGGCGAGGACGTCCATCTCGGGTGCCCAGGCGTGGACGTCGACCGCCTTGTGTCCGGCGAGGAAGTTCGTGGTCACCGGCGTGTCGGGGGTGATGCGGCGCAGCACGTCGCGTTCGAGGGTGAAGCAGGTGCGCAGGGCGTCGCTGCTGAACCGCTTGAAGTCGAGCTGCTGGGAGGGGTTGGGGTACGTCGGTGCGGTGCGCGGCGGCAGGACCTGGTCGAACGAGGTGTAGCGCTGCGACCAGAAGTCCGTGGACCACGCTTCGTTGAGTGCGTCGACATCGCCGTACCGGGCCGCGAGCCATTGCCGGAAACCGGCGGCGGAGGTGTCGCAGAAGCATTCGGCGACATGGATCCCGTACTCGTTGCCGACGTGCCAGAGGCCCAGCGCCGGATGGTCGCGGTAGTGGGTGGCGACGGCTTCGACCAGGCGGACGGCCCGGTCGCGGAAGACCGGGCTGGAGGGGCAGAAGTGCTGGCGGCCCCCAGGGGACAGAACGCCCCCGGAGGCGGTGACCGGCAGGATCTCGGGATGCTCGACTGCGAGCCACGGGGGTGGCGACGCGGTCATGGTGGCCAGGTCGACGGTGATGCCGTGCGCGGCCAGGTCGTCCATGACGGTGTCGAAGAAGCCGAAGTCGTAGGCGTCGCGGGCGGGCTCGACGCGGGCCCAGGCGAAGATGGCGAGGTTGACGAGGTTGACGCCCGCCTCGTTCATCAGGCGCAGGTCCTCGGCGCGGGTGGCCGCGTCCCACTGCTCGGGGTTGTAGTCGCCGCCGAATCCGAGGCCGCCCAGTCGGGTGCCGAGGGCTCGGGCACGGTCGTGTGCCGGAGAGTTCATCTTCCTTACCCCTTCAGGTACTTCAGGTACTGCAGCAGGGCGTTACGTCTCATGTGCGTGCACCGGGAGGCCGCGTCCGCCTGACACCTCAGGCCCGTGGCGGCGCCGTGCTGTCCCGCTCCACCAGCGTGGGCATGACCGACACGATGGACGAGTCCGTCGACGCGGCGCCCTCGATCTGGCTCAGGAGCCGGTCCACGCAGGCCGCGCCGACCCGGGAGAGGTCCTGGTCCACGGTGGTCAGAGGCGGGAGGAAGTAGGCGCATTCGGCGATGTTGTCGAAACCGACCACGCTCACGTCCTCCGGGACCGAGCGTCCGGCGTCGCGGAGCGCACGGACCATCCCGAGCGCCATCTGATCGTTGGCGGCGAACACCGCGGTGACCTCCGGGCGGCCGGCGAGCTCCCGGCCCGCCCGGTAGCCGCTCTCGGCGCTCCAGTCTCCGTGGACGGCCGGCGGGATCGGCGCGCCCGCCGCCCGCAGCGCGCGCTGCCAGGCCTCGGCGCGGCGGCGCGCGGGGTGGGAGTCCCGCGGGCCGGCCAGGTGCCACACCGTGGTGTGGCCGAGTCCCAGCAGGTGGGTCACGGCGATCTCCGCACCGGCCGCGTGGTCGGTGTGGACGCCGGGGTAGCGGTGGTCGTCGCCACCGTCGACGACCACGACCGGCAGCCCCGAGGGGAGCACCAGCGAACCGCTCAGGATCTGCGCCTCGTTCACGATGACCCCGTCGACCGCATGACCGCTCAGCCTCCGGAACGCGTCCAGCACCGCCTCCTGGGTCTGCGCCTGGGGGACGACGACGTTGACCGAGTACTCGGTGGACTGCACGGCGGAGACGATCGACTCCAGCGTGCGCGCGTTTCCGTGCGCCGTGAGATCGAAGCTGATGACACCGATCATCCGGAACTTGCCGGTGGCCAGCGCCCGGGCAGCGGTGTTGGGGCGGTACCCGAGCATGCGTACGGCTCGGACGACCCGGTCTCGGGTCGCATCGTCGACGCGGGCAGTCGCGTTGACCACGCGGGAGACGGTCTGCGCCGAGACTCCTGCCATGGCCGCGACGTCGGCCATCGACGGGGGTCTGGGGCGATCCGCAGCCGGGGAACGGGGCTTGCGTGGCCGCTGCCCATCCTTCGCCATGGTGCAGTTCCTCTCGCAACTGTGACGCCCGGGCGCCTCCTGACCGCCATCATGTTTGTGCGAACATGCCGCGTTGGTCAACAGGTTGCCGCGCGTCTCCGGGTGACCGGCATACCGAACGGAGGCCCTTCCAAACCTTGAAACCCCTTGAAATACACGGCAACTGACGGTTCGACAGAATGCTGCGCCAAAACCCTTGACACCCTCCGAGAGCGATCGACACACTTCCGAACCGCGCCCCCATGTTTGCGCTAACACGCATCGGAGGTCATCGCGATGAGCAAATCACTGGTCAACCTCGCCGACTACGGCGCGGCCGGCCTCAAGGAGAAGTTCGCCGACTCGGCCTGGTCCCAGGTCAGCGTCGCGGACGGGATCTACGGCATACCCCAGGACTCCGGGCCGATGGCGATGTTCTACCGCAAGGACATCCTCGACAGGTTCGGTGCCGCGCCGCCGAGCACGTGGGAGGAGTACAGCGCACTGGCCAAGGAGATCCGCGACGCCGATCCGAGCATCCACATCACGTACGTGGACCCCGGGGACGCCGGCACGTCCAACAGCCTGATCTGGGACTTCGGCGGCAAGCCGTACACCGTGGGCGGCACCACGGACGTCGCCATCGACCTCAAGGACGACACCGGCGCAAAGGCCTACGCCGACACCTGGGGCCCGCTGATCGAGAACAAGCTGGTCGACTCCACCGCGAGCTGGAACGAGGAGCGGTGGAAGTCGATGGCCTCCGGCAAGTACGCGACCTGGCTGGCCGGCGCGTGGGCACCGGCGGTTCTGGAGCAGAACATCCCGCAGAGCAGGGGCCAGTGGTCGGTCGCGCCCATGCCGGGCGGTGTCAGTGCGGAGAACGGCGGCTCGTCGGTCGCGGTCACCACGCAGGCGAAGAACAAAGAAGCCTCGATCGCCTTCGCCCAGTGGCTGAACTCCGACCCGGAGGCAGTCAGGTCGCTCAACTCCGAAGTCGGCCTGTTCCCCGCGACCAATCTGCTGCTCGACAACCCCGGCTTCCGCAGCGCCGAAGTTCCCTTCTTCCCCGGCAGCAGGCCGAACGAAACCTTCGCCGACATGTCGAAGGCCGTGCGGCCGGGCTGGCAGTACCTGCCGTTCCAGGTCTACGCGAACAGCGTCTTCAAGGACTCGGTCGGCCATGCCCTGCAGCCCGGCGGAAACCTGCCCGGCGCGCTGGCCACCTGGCAGGAACGACTGAAGGCGTACGGCAAGGAACAAGGTTTCACCGTGAAGTAGTCCGAGGCTGCCCATGTCACTCAGCGGCGGGCCGCCGGGGCCCGGGACCGTCCGGCCCGCTCGTCCACCAGACCGGGAGAAACCCCCCAGGTATGACGACATTCGAACTCCCCTCCTCGACGGGGAACACTGGTGGGGCGGAGCTGTCGCCGAAGGGCGGCACATGCCGTACCCCGACGGCTACACCTTCGACCTGCGTGACGTGCTGGCCAACCAGGGCATGCCGCTCCTGCTCTCCGACCGCGGCCGCTGGGTGCACAGCGAGCGCACCTTCACCTTCACGATCTCCGACGGCCGGCTGACCGTGCACACGCACGAACCGGACGCGATCATCGAGCACGGCGAGGGGCACGGCGGTCTGCGCGGGGCGTACCGCCACGCGATCACCCACCACTACCCTCCGTCCGGCACGATGCCGGACCCCCTGCTCTTCGCCGCACCGCAGTACAACCTCTGGATCGAGACGGTGTTCGAACCGACCCAGGCGAAGGTGCTGGCGTACGCGGAGCGCCTGCTCGCGGAGGGCTTCCCGCCCGGCGTCCTCATGATCGACGACCGGTGGAGCAACGACTACGGGGACTGGACCTTCCATCCCGGCCGCTTCCCCGATCCGGCCGGCATGGTCTCCCGGCTCCACCGGCTCGGCTTCAAGGTGATGCTGTGGCTCGTGCCGTACGTGACGCCGGACTCCCCCACCGCGCGACAGCTGGGCGACCGTGGCCTGCTGATCCGTGACACCGGCAGCGGCGCGGACGGGCGGGCCAAGGTCGCTTCGTGGTGGAACGGCTGGAGCGCCGGACTCGATCTGCTCGAACCGCGGGCACGCGCGTGGCTCACCGGCCGTCTGGAAGCCCTGCGTGACGACATCGGCATCGACGGGTTCAAGTTCGACGGCGGAGACGCGCCCTGGTGGCGCTCGCTCGGGTGCGCGGACCCGGAGGCGTACACCCATGCGTGGAACCGCTTGGGTGCGAACTGGCCGCTCAACGAGTTCCGTGACGCGTGGCGCGCCGCCGGCCTGCCGCTCGCACAGCGCCAGCAGGACAAGTACCACCTGTGGGAGGGACGCTTCGGGCTGGAGAGCCTGATTCCGAACGGGCTGGCCCAGGCACTGACCGGCCATGCGTTCACCTGTCCAGACATGATCGGCGGCGGCGAGTTCCGCTTCGTCCCGGGCGAGGACGGCGAGGGTTTCGACGAGGAGCTCTTCGTCCGCTACTCCCAGATCGCCGCGCTGTTCCCCATGATGCAGTTCTCGGCAGCGCCATGGCGCGTGCTCTCCGCCGACGGCCTCGCCGTCGTCCGCTCGGCCGCCCGCCTTCACACCGAGCTGGCCCCGGAGATACTCGCTCTCGCCGCGCACGCCGCGGCCACGGGCGAACCGATCCAGCGCCCCCTCGAATGGGCCTTCCCCCACCAGGGCTACGCGGCGGTCACCGACCAGTTCATGCTGGGCGACACCCTGATGGTGGCTCCGGTGGTGACGAAGGGCTCGGTCGGGCGTGAGGTCCTCGTCCCGCCGGGCACGTGGCTGGCCGACGACGGCCGGTCGTACGTGGGACCGGCCACGGTATGGATCGACGCGCCCTTGGCCCGGCTGCCGTATCTGCGGAACACGGCCGCGCCGGACGGGTGAAGCGCTGCCGGCGGTGCCGTGGCCGCCGCCCGGATCAGGCTCCGGGGCCCGGTTCCCCCGGAGCCGGTCCGGTGGTGGCCCGGATGACCAGCTCGGGATCGAACAATAGTTCTCCGACCGGTACGTCCCGGTTGCTGACCAGTGCCAGCACACTGCGGCCCACCTCCAGCGCGAGTCTGTCGGCCGGCTGCCGGACCGTGGTCAGGGGCGGGTCCGTGAACTCGGTGATGGCCGAACCGTCGTAGCCCACCACCGACACGTCGCCGGGCACGGAGCGCCCCTGGCGCCGGACGCCCCGGATCGCTCCGAGAGCCATGTAGTCGCTGGCCGCCACGATCGCGGTCGCGCCCAGTGCGAGCAGCGGGCCGACGGCGGCCTGGCCGCCCTCCACCGTGTAGGACTGCCGCACCACCCAGCGCTCCGGGTCCTCGATGCCCCGCTTGGCCATGGCCTCCAGGAAACCCCGCACCCGGCGGTCCGCGGGCTGGTTGCCCGCCGGCCCCGAGGCCATCCCGATGCTCCGGTGACCCAGCCGGTAGAGGTGGTCGACGGCCAGTTCGGCGGCGAGCGCGTCGTCCGTGGAGAAGACCGGGGTGGGCACTCCGTCCGCGAACTCGCCGTTGATCCCGACATAAGGGACCCGGCGCTGGCGCAGCAGTTCGTACGTCTCGGTGTCGGCGCCCTCGACGGTGTTGGAGGCGGACAGGAAGACGACGGCCGCGACACCCTTGTCGACGAGCGCGGAGATGAAGTCCCGCTCCTGCACTCCGCCCGGGAAGGCGGGGCACAGCACCGTCTTCAGTCCGTGCGGGGCGAGAGCCGACTCGATGCGCTCGGCCACATCGGCGAAGAACGGATTGGAGACGAACTCGGTGATCACCGCCACCAGTTGGCCCTGCGTCTGCCGTTCGTAGCCGAGCTCCGCCATGGCCTGTTCGACCGCGTCCCGGGTCTTCTTCGACACGCCCTGGCGTCGGTTGATCACCCGGCTGACGGTCGCCTCGCTGACCTGGGCGCGAGCTGCGACCTCGGTGATCCCGACCTTCATCGCGGTCCTTCCGTGATCGTGAGCGATGCCAGACCGCCGCGCGGCACGGCCAGCGAGCGTGCTCCCTCCGGCAGATACACCGGCGGACCGTCCATGATACGGCCGTCCGGCCCGTGGACCGTGCCCCGGATCCGGCCCCCGCCGCCCTGCACCTCGACCATCACCCGGTCTCGGTCCGAGCCGTTGACCAGGTGGAAGTGCCGGTGTGCGGAGAAGTCCAGCGGGACGACCCGGTCGCCGTGCACGCTCACCAGGCAGTGGTCACCGGCGCTCACCCGCACCAGCGGGTAGAGCTCGTCGGGCCGGCCGGGCTCGACCTCCCCGTCCAGCAGCAGCTCGCGGCGCAGCCGCCACTGGCGCAGCCAGAAGCCGACCGTCTCCCGGTGCGCCGCCGGTACGCGGTCCAGCCGTACGGAGATCTGCGGCACCGCGTGCAGGGCCCCGATCAGCTGCCGGGCCACCGCGGTCACGGGCGCGTCCGGCGACCACAGGAGCATGTCGGAGTGGACGGCGCCGCCGACGGCGAGCAGTGCGGTGTCGAGCGTGCGGACCCGGTTCGCGGTCGCGTCCGCCGGACAGTCGAAGGAGCGCAGCATGTTGCCGAAGGGAGTCATGCCGGGTCCCGTGTAGGGCTGCCGCAGTTCCAGCAGCAGGCCCGGACGCACGGCTTCCAGGGCCGCGCGCAGTTCCGTCAGCAGGATCACCATCGCCCGTCCGACATCGCCCGCGCCGTCCTGCGCGTACACCATGGCCTGGTCGAGGAAGTCGAGCTTCAGTCCGTCGAGCCCGTACGCCCGGACCAGCCGGACGCAGTGGCCGACGACGTGGGCGCGTACCTCGGGGCGGCGCGGGTCGAGCACGTGCGCGCCGGGCACGGTGGCAGCGGCGGGCGCGCAGTGCGACCACCGGTCGTGGCAGGCGGCGTCGGTGCCGAGCAGCAGGGGCGCTACCCAGGCCAGGTAGCGCAGTCCGTGGGCCCGGACGCGGGCCACGTGCCCGGCGAAGTCCGGGAACTTGGCCCGGTCGGGACGCCAGTCCCCGCAGCCAGCGTATCCGCGCCCGTGGCCCAGTTCCTGCCAGCCGTCGTCCAGGATCAGTGCACCGCAGCCTAGGCCCGCGGCCAGTTCGGCCTGGGTCTCGACGGCGTCCGCGCTGACGTCCTGGTTGAAGGCGTACCAGGTGGAGTAGACGGGGGTGCGGGCCGCGTCGGACACCGGCATGGGGGTGAGCGCGGCGGCGAACCAGGCGCGCAGTACCCGCGCGGCCACGGCCACGGACGGTGAGCGGGGGACGAGCAGGAGCCGGTGGGGCTGCCGTGAGGCGGGCAGGCGGAGGTGGACGACGTGGGTGTCGTTCTCCTCGGACACGCCGAAGCGCAGGGCCGCCTCGGGGACCGGGTCGGCGGCGGCGAAGGTCAGGAGGGTGGCGCCGGTGTGGTCGTACAGGCATCCGGCGGCGTGTCCGTCGACCAGCGAGACCCGGGAGCGGCCTTCCCAGTCCGCGAGGAGGGTGCGCCGCCAGCCGCCCTGGGGATGCCAGTACCCGGCGGCGTCGCCCAGGGGCACGGAGAAGCGGATCTCGACGGGGGCGCCGTCGGCCCGTACCTCCAGCACGTGCAGTCCGGCGGTGGGTTCGCCGAGGGACCAGGCGGGGCGGACGCCGGGGGTGTGGGAGAGGACGGCGATCGAGACCCCGTCGAGCAGTGGCTCGTGGCGGGCGGGCGCCAGCCCCGCGGTGGTCACGGCCTCGGTGCCGTCCGCCGGGGCGGTGGTGGTCTGCACAGTCACTCCTTCACGGCGCCGGCGAGCAGGCCGGACACGAACTGGCGCTGGAGCGCCAGGAATACGAGGGCCATCGGGATCGCGGCGGCCGCTGTTCCCGCGAGGATCGCGCCGTAGTCGGTGTCGTCGAGGCCCTGGAGGGAGGCCAGGGCCACCGGGATGGTGTACGAGGCGCTGTCGCGCAGGACGATCAGCGGCCAGATGAAGTCGTTCCACTGGTAGAGGAAGAGGAAGATCGCCAGGGCGGCCAGCGCGGGCTTCATCGGCGGGAGCACGACCTTCCGGAACAGTCGCAGTTCACCGCAGCCGTCGATGCGGCCCGAGTCGAGGAGTTCGTCGGGGAGCGCGGCCATCGACTGGCGCATCAGGAAGATGCCGAAGGGCAGCGCCAGGTTGGGCATGATCACGGCCTGGTAGGTGTTCAGCCAGCGCAGTTCGGCCATCATCTGGAAGAGCGGTACGAGGGTGACCTGGGTGGGGATGACGAGCCCGAGCATGAGCAGCCCGAACAGTGCCTCGCGACCCCGGAAGCGGTACTTGGCGAAGCCGTATCCGGCCAGGGCGCAGACCGATCCCGCGCACAGCGTGTAGACGACCGCGATGAGCAGGGAGTTGAGGACCACCCGGCCGAACTGGGCGGTGTCCTGGAGCGTTTGGAGGTTGGCGGCGAGGTGCCCGCCGGGCAGCAGCGGCGGCGGACTGTCGAAGATCTCCGCAGAGCTGTGGGTGGCGGCGACCACGAGCCAGTAGAAGGGGAGCACGAAGGCGGCGAGCGCTATGGCGAGTCCGGAGGTCAGCAGGATGCTCCTGCCGCGGTGGCGGGCGGCGGTCATGACTTCTCCCCCAGGAGGCGGAACTGGATCACGCCGAGGATGCCGATGAGGACGGCCAGGGCGTAGGCGATCGCGGAGGCGTACCCGAAGTCGAAGTATTTGAAGGCGTTCTGGTACAGGTACACGCCGATGGTCAGGGTGGCGTTGTCCGGGCCGCCGCCGGTCAGCACGTACGGCTCGTCGAAGACCTGCAGGGTGCCGATGGTGGAGAGCACCGTGGTGAGCAGGAGCGCGGGGCGCAGGCCCGGCAGGGTGACATGACGGAAGGACGTCCAGGCGCCGGCCCCGTCCACGGCCGCCGCGTCGTAGAGCTCGGCGGGAACGGCCTGCAGGCGGGCGAGCAGGATCACCGCGTTGTATCCGGTGTAGTGCCAGGTCAGTGCGAGTCCGAGGGAGACCTTCGCCCACAGGGGGTCGGTCAGCCACGGCACGGGGTCCGCGCCGACGAGGTCCAGCAGCCAGTTGAGCAGCCCGTAGTCCTTGCTCAGCAGCACGGAGAACAAGATGCCGTAGGCGACCAGGCCGGTGACCATCGGCAGGAAGAAGCCGAGCCGGAAGACCGCGCGGCCGCGCAGCATGGTGGAGTTCAGGGCGACGGCGAGCCCGGTGGCGAGGGCCAGCATCAGCGGCACCTGGACGGCGAGGATCACCGAGGTGTTCTTCAGGGCGGTCCAGAACAGCGGATCGCCCAGCAGCCGGGTGTAGTTGTCGGCGCCGACGAACCGCTCGGTCCCGCCGACGGTCTTGTGGAGGCTGATCACGAAGGACCGGCCGATGGGGTAGATCTTGAAGGCGGCGAACAGCAGCAGCGCGGGCAGCACGAAGAAGTACGGGGCGACGCGGCGACGCGGCCCGGACCGCGGGGCCGCCCCCCGGGAGGGGGCGGCGTCCGGGGCCGTGCGGCCGGGGAGCGTCACGGTCATCGGGAGACCTTGCGTCCGGTCTGCCGGGCGAGCTGGTCGGCGGCGTCGACCAGCACCTTCGCCGGGTCCGCGCCCCCCAGGAGCACCTTGGACTGGGCGTCGGTGACCAGCTTGAGGGCGCGGGCGTAGTCGGCGGTGTAGTTGAAGGCGGACGAGGGGGCCTTGAGGGCCTCCAGGAACACCTCGCCCTTCTTCTGGCCGCTGAAGAACGGCGACGGCTCGTGGAAGACCGCGTCGTCGTACGCCTTCATCAGGGCGGGGGCGATGCCCTTGCCCTTGTAGATCTGCACCTGGGAGGACGGGCGGGTGAGGACGAACTCGATGAAGGACCAGGCGGCGGCCTGGTGCTTGCTGCTGCCCGCGACGGCCAGGTGGGTGGAGTTGACCGTGGCGGCGGTGGCGCCGCCCCGGCGTACGGCCGGGGGAAGCCGGACCTTCCACTTCCCCGCTTCCTCGGGCACCTGCTCCTCGACGATGCCGCCGAACCAGGTGGGCATGGGCAGGACGGCCGCGGTCCCTTGCTTCAGGGAGGTCATCAGGGTGTTCCAGCCACCGGAGAGGTCACTGATCAGGCCGGCGTCGTTCATCGTCTTGATGAGCGTCATGGCCTTCACGGCCTCCGGGGAGTCGAGGGTGATGTCCCCGGCGAGGTTGAAGTAGAAGGTGCCCTGCAACTGCAGGAGCATCTGGAAGAAGTTGGCGGCGTCGGCCTGCGAGGCGGGCTTGTCGATGCCCAGCAGGTGGGCGCCGGTCTTCTGCTTGATCTCCTTGCCGGCCTCGATGGTTTCCTCCCAGGTCTGGAGGGCGCCGGCGTCGACCCCGGCCTTCTCGAAGAGGTCGGCGCGGTAGTAGAAGCCCGCCGAGTTCGCCTCCCAGGGAAGGGCGTTGACGCGCTTGCCGTCGGGGGACACGGTCTGCCACAGGCCCTGGGCGAAGGCGTCCCGGTAGGCGTTCGCACCCAGCGGGCCGAGGTCGGCGAGGCCGCCGGGGAACTTCTCCACGTAGCCCGGCAGGTAGTCGACGCCGATGTGCAGGACGTCGGCGAGGCCCTGGCCCCCGGCTGCCAGACCAGTGGTGATCTTGTCCCAGATCGCCGGGTTGCCGATGTCCTCGATCGTCACCTCGATCTCCGGGTACGTCTTGTTGAACTCCGGGACGAGGGCCTTCATCTCGGCGGCCGGCCCTTGCCAGGACCAGACCGAGATCCTGCCCTTGTGCTTCTCGCCGGTGGTTCCGCCTTGGCCCGTGTCGCCGGTGCCGGAGCAGGCGGTCAGGCCGGTGAGCCCGGCTCCCGCGACGAACGCGCCGCCGATCTGCAGCACTCTTCGACGTTCCAGTTCCATTGCTGACCACCCCTGCTCGCACCGTTGCGGAAGCCGACTGGCCGGGACTGTAACAACGTCAACTCTCGACTTGCAAGAGTTGCTTGAAAACTTTCAGTTTGATCCCGCAAGCAATTCTGGTGACATCCATTGCAAACCTTCAAGAGTGGTTGCTAGCGTGCCGCGCGCCCAGCCCACCGCAGACCGGTCGCCCACCTCAATCCGGGAGAACCCGATGACGCGTTCCCGTGTGTCGCTGCTGTCCGCCCTCGCCCTGCTCGCCCCGCTCACCCCGCTCGCCCTCGGCAGCCCCGCCACGGCGGCGGCCGCGCCCGCCCCGCTCACCGTCGCCAACCCCGGCTTCGAACAGGGCGGTACGGGATGGCAGTTCACCGCCGGCACCGGCGTCGCCACGAACTACCCGCACGGCGGGGCCCGGCTCGCCTACCTCGACGCCGGGCCCGGAATGAAGGTGTCCCAGACCGTTACGGCCGCGGGCCGGGGCGTGTACGACATATCCGCCTGGATCGCGACGGGCGGGCCGAACGGCCGGTACGTGGCCCGCGTCAACGGCGCCGTCGCCGCCGCGCAGACCCTGCCCAGCGCCTCCAACTACCGGCGCTACACGCTCAGCCGGATCTCCCTCACCCCCGGCGACAGGCTGGAGATCGCCTTCGAGTCGGGGGACGCCTGGGTCAACGCCGACGACGTGATGCTCTCCCCCGCCTCCCCGGCCGACCCCCGGATCAGCTCCTCCGACCCGAAGATCGTCGAGATGTTCGACTGGTCCAAGCGGAAGGCCAACAGCTGGGTCCACCTGCCCGGCACCCAGGGCCCGCTGAACGTCGACGAGAACGACACCGGCGGCAGCGGCACCGGCACCTACGCCGCCTCGTACTGGGCCGGGTACGCGAACCGCAGCGGCTACTACTCGCGCGACATGGCCCACCAGCTGGCCGGCGCCGGGGTCCTCGGCCTGCACGCGGAGAACAAGGCGATGCTCCGCTCCTTCGCCGCGTCCGCCACTCCCGCGCACAAGTACTACCCGGCGTGGGCGCTCAACTTCGACGCGAAGACCTACCTCTCGATCGACTACAAGAGCCCCACGAACTTCGTCCGCGAGGTGCCCGCCACCTTCGAGCTGGTGCAGAAGTCGGAGGAGGCCTATCGCTGGAGCGGGGACCGCTCGTACGTCGAGGACCCGGCCCTGTGGGACTTCTACCGGCACGCCACCGACGAGTTCGTCACCCTGCACGACGGACTCAAGGACAACGGCGCCGTCAAGGTGGCCGAGGGCACCGGCAAGGGCATCTTCCAAGGCACGGCGAGCTACAACGAGCAGAGCGGCGAGCCGCTCGCCGAGGCTGGCGACGCGATCGGCTCCCAGTACCAGGCGTACCTGGCGATGGCCTCGCTCGCCCGCGCCAAGGGGGACTGCACGCTCGCGGACCGGTACGAGGCCAAGGCCCGGGAACTGAAGACGTACTTCAACTCGACCTGGAGCGGGACCGGTTCGGGCGCGGACATGGTGCGCGGCTACACCACGGACGGCCGCGCCCTGACCGGGTGGGGCAAGGAGAACAGCTGGTTCATGCCGATGAAGCAGATCGTCGAACCCGGCGCCCGCCGGGAGGCCTACCTGGACTACATCGACCAGCAGGCCTCGGGCCCGGGCCGGCCCTCCAACGTCGAAGCCCTCACCTACCTCCCGGACACCTTCTTCCGGAACAACCGCAACGACACCGCCTGGAAGTGGATGAAGGACGTCTACGACCGCAAGGACATCCAGCACGTGAACACCAAGCAGGGCACCAACGGGGACTACCCCGAGGTCTCCTTCACCCTGCTCGGCCAGACCGTCGAGGGCCTGATGGGAGTCACCCCCAACGCGCCCGCACGCACCCTGAGCACCCAGTCCAGGCTGCCGTCGGACATGGACTGGCTGCGGATCGACGACCTCCGGGTGGGTGACTCGGCGTTCTCCCTGCGCCACGACGGGGCGACGAAGTCATCGCTGACGCACGGCTCGGGCAGCTCCTCGTACACCTGGGAGGCCCGTTTCCCCGGCACGTTCGCCACGGTCACGGTCGACGGGGTGGCCCGGCCCGCCCGCACCAAGGTGATCGACGGGGTGACCTACACCTACGTGACCCCGGTCGTGGCCCCGGGCCGCACGGTCACGGTCCAGGTCGGCTGAGCCCCGGGGCGGGCCGGTCGCGGCTGGCGGCCGGCCCACGCCCGGCGGGACACCGGCCCAGCGGCCTAAAGGGCTGTCCCGTAATCCCCGGTGCGCCCGCCGGGGATTACGGGACAGCCCTTAGCCTGGAGAGATGGGCGGTGAACTCGTGACGCTGTTCCTCGCCGGTGACGTGATGCTCGGCCGCGGCGTCGACCAGATCCTTCCGCACCCCGGTGACCCGGCCCTGCCGGAGGCGTACGTCACCGATGCCCGTACGTACGTCGAGCTGGCGGAGGCGGTGAACGGCACGATTCCGCGTCGGGCGCCCTTCACCTGGCCCTGGGGAGAGGCGCTGGACCTCCTCGACGCGGCCGCGCCCGACGCCCGGATCCTCAATCTGGAGACGTCCGTCACCCAGAGTGACGAAATCGCCCCCGGTAAGGCGGTTCACTACCGGATGCACCCCGCCAACCTGCCCTGTCTGGCCGCCGCCCGTCCCGATGCCTCCGCCCTCGCCAACAACCACGTCCTGGACTACGGCCGTACCGGGCTGGCCGACACCCTCGACTCGCTCGCCGCCGCAGGACTGCGGACGGCGGGGGCGGGCCGGGACCTGGCTGAGGCGCGGCGGCCCGCGGTCTTCCCCCTCTCCGGGAACCGGCGCCTGCTGGTCTTCTCCCTGGGCATGGAGTCGAGCGGTATCCCCCACACCTGGGCAGCCACCGCGGACCGGAGCGGGGTCGACCTCTCGGACGAGTCCTCGGATGCGGCCGCGGCCGAGGTGACCGGCCGCGTCCGGCAGGCGAAACGGCCCGGCGACCTCGTGGTCGTCTCGGTCCATTGGGGTTCCAATTGGGGCTACGCCGTCCCGCGCGATCAGATCCGCTTCGCGCACGCACTCGTCGACGGTGGCGCGGACGTCGTCCACGGACACTCCTCGCACCACCCGCGCCCGTTCGAGGTGTACCGGGGGCATCCGGTCCTCTACGGCTGCGGCGACCTGATCGACGACTACGAGGGCATCAGCGGCCACGAGCAGTACAGGGACGATCTGCGGCTGCTGTACCTCGTCTCACTGGAGCCGGACACCGGCCGGCTCGACCACGCCCGCCTCGTCCCCCTGCAGGCCCACCGGATGCGCCTGCGGCACGCCTCGCGTGAGGACGCCGGCTGGCTCCACGAGGTTCTCGCCCGCACCAGCCGGGCTTTCGCCACCCACATCGCCCACGACCCGGAGGGGACCCTCACCGTCCGCCCGCCGCAAGGACCCTGACGGCCGCACGGTTGCCCGGATCACCGTGTCGGAAGGGCGAGTTCACCTCCGACGTAGAAGCCCTCCCGCTCGTCCACGACGTACGGGGCCATGGCCTCACGCCGCTGCCTCTCCGCATCGGAGGACCGCCACGCGTCGCACGCCTGCCTGGAGTCCCAGAGTGACACTCCGGTGATCTCCTGCCCGTCCTCGGACCAGTACGCAAAGGCGCGGCGCATGCCATCAGGGTGGGAACCGGGGCGCCACGCCCTCTCGAACTCCTCCAAGGCGCCGGCCTCGATGCGGCGCGTCGTCACCCAGACAAAGTGTTCCTCCACGGCAGCCTCCTCAAGAGCAGGGAACGGCCCGCTCCCTCTTTGACCACCGTAGGTCCGTGGACCCGCTTCCGCCTGCCGACTCCCGGCCGGCCACCCTGCTGTGCAGCGCCGACCAGGGGCTCTCCTGGTGGCACGCCCCGCGGCTCGGCTTCCAGCACCTGGTCCCGGTGGGTGCCAACTCTCCGCACGCGGACGGAGAGGAGAGGAATTGGTCGCGGGTCGTCGCGCATGCATGATGGGGCCGCAGACATGGATCATCCGATGATCACAGGGCGTAGTGAAGTCCGTGATCGGGCGAACCGTGCCTGTTCTGCTCTCACATACAGGTGGCGTGGCGTGCTCGGCGCGCCGCCGTTTCATGCGCAAGGAATTTCCCTGATGACTGTCAACCCCTCGTCCGCTCAGCCAAGCGGGTCGTGGCCGGCCGGTCCGGCCACGGGCCAGACCCCTCCCGGCTACGGTCCCCAGCCGCCCGCGGGGTGGCCGGTGTCCGGTCCCGGCCCGGCCTACCCGGGAGCGGCGGCGATGATGTGCCGCCACTGCGGGGCGGTCCCGGCGGTCCCGGTGACCTTCCGTCTCCACCAGGGTTTCCTGGTGCTGATGCGATTCCACAAGGTGGAAGGCCCCTTCTGCCGAGGGTGCGGGACCTCGTACTTCCGCGAGATGACGGCGCGGACGCTGTGGCAGGGTTGGTGGTCGCCGCTGTCGCTGGTGCTGTTCACGCCGTTCACGCTCATAGCCAACCGGGTGGCGCTGGGGAAGGTGAACCGGCTGCCCGAGCCGTCCGGAGGCCATGCGCGGCTGCAGACCGGGGCGCCGGTGCTGAAGCGTGCGACGAGCCTTGCGGTGCTGCTGCCCGTGGCCTGGGTGATCTGGGTGATCGCCAACATCATCAACGACGTCACCTCCTGAGCCAACCGGCCCGGGACGGCGGTGCCGTGGCCGAGCGGCCCGCCCGCCGTCCCGAGCCGAAGGCTGCATCGAGGCCCTGATCAATTGGCTTGCCGTCGGCCACGACCGTCGGATAGGAAGCTCGCATGCTAAAAGGCAGCAAGGTCGGGCTCAGGGCCCGGCACGAGGACGACATCCCGATCCTGCGGACCGAGCTCTACGACGACGTGGTCAACGCCTCGCGGGCCGAAAGCGGGCCGTGGCGGCCGATCACACCCGGCTCGAAGGATCCGCGGCTCGTGGTGGACGACAAGGAGCAGGGCCACGTCCAGTTCTCCGTGGTGGAGCTGGAGGGCGGCACGCTGGTCGGGACCGCAACGCTGTGGGGCATCGACAACCACCACCGGTCCGCGCACATCGGGCTGGGGCTGCTGCCGTCCTCCCGCGGCAAGGGCTACGGCACCGACGTGGTCGCGGTGCTGTGCCACTACGGTTTCGTCGTGCGCGGCCTGCAGCGGCTGCAGATCGAGACGCTGTCGGACAACGCCGCGATGCTGGGCTCCGCGGAGCGCAACGGCTTCGTCCGCGAGGGCGTGCTTCGCTCCTCGGCGTGGGTGATGGGCGAGTTCCTGGACGAGGTGCTGCTCGGACTCCTCGTCCAGGACTGGAAGCAGGACTCGAAGGGCTAGGCAGCCGCCCGGCGGTCAAGGGCGGTCCGGCGGGGCACTGGGGCACCTCCCAGTGGTAGCCGGAAGAGGCGGCTGGGGCCTGGCCGTTCAGGCGTCCACGGGCTGCCAGGCCGGGCCGTCCCCGTCGTGCCGGACGTGTCCGAACACCACATCGGCGAAGTGGACGCCGAAGCCGATCGTGCCGGGCTCCGCCAGCTCGGCGACGAGGCGGCGGCGGTGGTCGGCGGTCCGGGTGCCGTCGTGGTCGAAGGCCGATGACCAGTCGGGGTGGTCGATCTGGATCGGTGAGTGCACGGCGTCGCCGAAGGCGATCAGCCGCCGTCCGCCCCCGGTGATGACGTACTCGGCGTGCCCGACGGTGTGGCCGGGGGTGATCCGCACACGTACGCCGGGGAAGATCTCCTGCCCGTCCGTGATCGTACGTACGCGCGGGGCGAGGGCCGCGACCTGCTCGGTCATGCCCTGGGCCTCCAGGAGGTCGCGCCGCTCCCACTCCGGCTCGGAGATCAGGTAGTCGGCGTGGGCGAACACGGGCCGCACGCCGCCGGGAGCGGGATGGCAGGCCCAGCCGAGGTGGTCGGCGTGGAGGTGGGTGAAGGCCACCGCCTCGATGTCCTCGGGGCGCCGGCCGAGCCCGGCCAGGCTGCGCGGTAGCGCGCCGCCCTGGATCGCGCCGAGGGGGCCGTCCGGCTCCTCGTGCGCCTGCGGGCCGAAGCCCGCATCGATCAGCAGCGCGCGGCCGCCGTGCTCCACCAGCAGACCGCCGACGCTCCCCACGAGGTGGCCGCCGGCGTCCAGGTACTCCGGGTGTGCGGCCCACACGTCGTCGGTGGTGTCCTGGAGCAGTTGCAGCGGCCGGAGTCGCACATCGCCGTCCGGCACGTACGACACCTTCGTGTCGCCCAGCCGTATCGAGCGGATCCCCGCCGGCCGGCGCAGTCGTACGTTCTGATCCACCGTCACATCAGCCATGAATTCTTTCCCCTGAGTCGTCATCAGGTCGCCGCGGGCCACTTCCCGCGGCGACGAGGCCAACCATAAACATCAAACTTGAATCATTCAAGCTGGAAATATGTCGTCTTCACGGACTTGCTAGGGTGGTGGCATGACGACGCCCCCCGAGTCGCAGGTCCTCGCCGAGCGGCAGCTGTGCGGTCTGGTGAACGGACTGGCCCAGCGGATCGCCGAGCATGTACGGGAGCGCGCCGCCACCCTGGGCCTCACCGCGTCCCAGGCGACCGCGCTGCGGGAGATGAGCGGGCCGATGACCATGCGGGAGCTCGCCGAGCGCATGAGCTGCGAGCCTTCCAACACCACCTTCGTCGTCGACAAGCTCGAGAAGCAGAGCCTGATCGAGCGCCACCCGCACCCCACCGACCGCCGCGCCAAGCACCTCGTCCTCACCGCCGAGGGCACCGCACTGCGGACACGCCTCCTCGCACTCCTCGCCGTGGACTCCCCGCTGTCCGGCCTCACCCCGCAGGAGCAGCGTGTCCTGCACGGCCTGCTGGAGCAGGCCATCACCTCTCGGTGAGCCTGCGTCGGCGCGAAGTGCACGGCGAGGCCCCGGGACGGACGTCCCGGGGCCTCGTGCTGTCGCCTCTCACCCGCTGGCGGCAGGCGGGTGCGGTTATTTCACCGAGCCCGCCATCACGCCCTGGACGAAGTGCCGCTGGAAGGCGAAGAAGACGATCAGCGGGACGACCAGGGACAGGAAGGCCCCCGGCGCGAGGACGCCGATGTTGCTTCCGAACTGCCGCATCTGGGACTGCAGCGCGACCGTGAGCGGCTGGGACCCGCTGTCCGCGAAGAGCAGCGCCACGAGCATGTCGTTCCAGACCCAGAGGAACTGGAAGATGGCCAGGCTCGCGATGGCCGGGCGGCCGAGCGGCAGCACGAGACGGGAGAAGATCCGCCACTCGCTGCCTCCGTCCATCCGGGCGGCTTCCAGCATTTCCCGCGGTATCTCGGCGAAGTAGTTGCGCAGCAGGAAGATCGCGAACGGCAGCCCGTAGGCGACGTGGAAGAGGACGACGCCGGCGATCGAGCCGAACAGTCCCACCGCGCCGAAGAGTTTGGCCACGGGCAGCAGCCCGATCTGCACGGGGACGACCAGCAGCCCCACGACCACCAGGAAGATGCCGTCCCGGCCGGGGAAGTCCAGCCAGGCGAAGGCGTATCCGGCGAGTGCCGCGATGGCGACCACCAGGAACGTGGTGGGTACGGAAATCAGGACGGTGTTCCCGAAGGCCGCCGCGATGCCGGAGTCCTTCAGCAGGGCGCTGTAGTTGTCCAGGGACAGCTGGGACGGATCGGTGAGCGCGGTCCACCAGCCGTCGGAGGCGTTGTCCCGCTCGGAGCGCATCGAGGACAGGAACAGGCCCGCCAGCGGGGTGATCCATACGAGGGCGACCAGGATCAGCACGCCCTGGACGACGGAGTTGCTCAGCAGGCGCGACAGCCGGTTCCCGCGCCGCGGCCCGGGCACGGGCGGTGCGGGGACGGGCCGGACGGTCGCCGCCCGCCGGGTTGCCGCCCGCCGGGGCGGTCGGCGCTCGATGGTGCTGTGGCCGCTCATGCTCCGCTCCTTCGGAAACGCCGGATGTTGAAGATCATCGCCGGGACGACCAGCAGGAGGAGCACCACGCTGAGTGCGCTGCCGAGCCCCTGGTCGTTGCCGCCGCCGAAGGAGACCAGCCACATCCGGGTGGCCAGCACGTTCGCCTCTTCCAGGACCGGTCCGGGCGCGATGATGTAGACGAGGTCGAAGACCTTCATCACGTTGATCACCAAGGTCACGAAGACGACGGTGAGCACCGGTGCGAGCAGCGGCACGGTGATCTTGCGGAAGATCTGGCCCTCGGTGGCACCGTCCATCCGCGCGGCCTCCAGCGCATCGCGGGGGATGGCCGCGAGGCCGGCGCCGATCAGGACCATCGCGAAGCCGGTCCACACCCACAGGTAGGCGCCGATGATGGCCGGCGTGACCAGCGCCGGACCGAGCCAGTTCACCCCCTGGTAGGGGGCCGCGAAGTTGGCCGCGGGCAGTCTGACGGTGTACTCGCCGTCCGCCAGCCCGGTGAAGCGGAACGACCCGTCGTCGGCGCTGGTGGCGGTCGCGGCCACCCGGCCGTCGCGTACGGCCTCGACCGTCATGCCGGGCAGCCCCTTCTCGCCCGGGTCGACCTTGCCCGGCGTGCCGGCGCCGCCGGGGGCGAAGTCGAGGTAGACCACTCCCCCGATGCCGTCCGTGCCGGGCGCCGCGGCGGCCGCGGCTTTCGCGCCGGCTGGCATCGCGTCGGGTGCCACCCCGACGAAGCCGAGGCTGACCGAGCGGCCGGGACGTACGGCCTCCTCGGTGCTGTACGGGCCGCCCGCCCCGCCCGTGAGGCCCTGGTCCGCTCGGGCACGGGCGGTCGGATAGGCGGCGGCGTGGTCGAACGTGTCGTGGACGCCGACGACGGTCGCGTTGAGTACGCCCCGGCCCGGGTCCTGTTCGTAGGCGAGCCGGAAGATGATGCCCGCGGCGAGGAACGACACGGCCATCGGCAGGAAGAGCACCAGTTTGAACGCGGTCGCCCAGCGCACCTTCTCGGTGAGCACGGCGAGCATCAGCCCGAGTCCGGTCAGCAGGGTGGGAGCGACGACGACCCAGATGGTGCTGTTGCGGATCGCCTTGAGTGTGGCCGGGTCGTTGATGATCGCCGCGTAGTTGCCCGCTCCGACGAAGCGGTCGCCGCTCGCGTCGAAGAAGCTGCGGCCGAGGGAGAAGAGGACCGGGTAGACGACCAGCGCGCCGAGGAGAAGCAGGGCCGGCAGCACGAAGACGATCGCGAGGCGTCGCTTCCTTCGCTGGGCCAGGCGTCGCCCGTCGGCCGCGGCGCGGGCGGTCACGGTGTCAGCCATGGGAGCCGCCTCAGTTCCCGTAGGCCTTGGCGGCCTCGGCTTCGAGCTTCGCGGCCGTGCCCTGCGGGTCCGACGGGTCGCGCAGGAAGTCCTGGAGGAGCTTCCACTCGCCCGCGCCCTTGGTGCCGCCGAACGCGGCCGGGGCCTGGTCCGACATGTCGAAGCGGATCGAGTCGCCCGCCGCGATGAGCGACTCGGCGGTGCTGCGGGTGACGGAGTCGCCGTACGCGGCCATGTCGACCTGGATGTTCGGGGACAGGAAGCCGCCCGCGCCGGCCCAGACCTCGGCCGCCTCGTGGCCGGCCAGGAATTCGAGCAGCTTCATGCCCGCCTTGCTGTTCTTCCCCTGCTTGAGGACGACGGCCGCGTCACCTCCGCTGACGACCGGTGCCTTGCCGCCGTCGACCGAAGGGAACGGGAAGAACTTGGCGTCCTTGCCGGGCTGCTTGCCGAACTGGTCCTTGGCGACGCCGCCGACGAAGTCGCCCTCGTAGACCATGCCCGCCTTGGGCTCGGGGCCGAAGACCTGCTCGACCGACGAGGGGAAGTCGGTACCCAGCGCCGTCTGGGCGCCGCCGGCGACGAGCTGCTTGTCCTTGAACAGGTCCCCGAGGGTGGTCAGCGCCCTGACGACGCTCTCGTCGGTCCACTTGAGCTTGTGCTGGGCGAGCTGGTCGTACTTCTCCGGCCCGGCCTGGGAGAGGTAGATGTTCTCGAACCAGTCGGTGAGGGTCCAGCCGTCCTCGCCGGCTATGGCGAAGGCCGGGCGGCCGGAGTCGGCGAGCGTGCGGCCGGCCTTCAGCAGGTCGGTGTAGCTCTTGGGCTCGCTGACGCCGGCCTGGGTGAACGCCTCGGGGGCGTACCAGACGGTGGACTTGTGGGCGGCCTTGAAGTAGAGGCCGTAGTACGTGCCGTCGACGGTGCCGTAGTTCTTCCACACCGGGGCGAGGGTGGAGCCGGCCGTGTTGGCGGCCTGGTCGGACAGGGGCTGGAGCCAGCCCTCCTTGGCGAACTGCCGGAGCACACCCACCTGGGGAACCATCACCACGTCGGGCGCGTTGCCGCCCTCGATCTTGCTTCCGACGAAGGTGGAGACGTTGTCGCCGGAGGGGACGAAGACCGTCTTGGCGCCGGTCTTCTCGGTGAAGGCGTCCAGGACCTTCTTGAAGTTCTTCTGCTCGCTGCCGGTCCAGACGCCTGCCACGGTCACGGTCTGGCCGCTGAGTTCACCGCCGCTCGCGGGGCCGGTGGTGCCGCCGCAGGCGGTGGCGCCGAGGGCGAGGGCGAGGGCCGCCGCCCCGGTGGCAGCGGTCCGTCGGGTCGTCTTGCTGGGTCGTCGCATGATGAGGTCCTTTTCGAGGAAGGCCGGGGCCACGGGGTGGGTCATGGCTTCGCGTGGAGGGGTTTCGCGCGGGGAAGGGGAGGTCAGGGTCAGTGGGCCGGGTACTCGCCCGTCCACCAGGCGGCGGTCGCCGCGGGGAGCACACCGTCGGGACAGGGGCCGCTGGCGAGCAGCGGAGTGCCGGGGACCGGGGCGGGCACCGGCTCCGTGCCGAAGTTCACCGCGCAGACCAGGCCCTCGCCGCGGGCGATCGCCAGCACCTGCGCGGGCGCGTCCAGCCAGCGCAGCGTGCCGTCACCGAGCTGCGGCAGCGTGCGCCGCAGTTGGAGTCCGTCGCGGTAGAGGTGCCAGAAGGAGCGGGTGTCGGCCAGGGCGCGGTCGGTGGCGTGCTCGGCGAACCACTCGGGCTGCGGCAGCCACGGCTTGGCGCCGACCGCTTCCTGGCTGAAGCCGAACGGGGAGGCGTGCCCGGACCAGGGCAGTGGCACGCGGCAGCCGTCCCGGACGTGCTTCCGGCTGCCGGTGCGGTGGAAGATCGGGTCGGTGAGGACCTCGTCGGGCAGGTCGAGGACCTCGGGGAGGCCGAGCTCCTCGCCCTGGTAGACGTACGCGGCGCCGGGCAGGGCGAGCATCAGAAGGGCGGCGGCGCGGGCGCGGGCGGCTCCCAGTCCGCTGCCTTCCACCCCGGGCTCCCCCGCGTAGCGGGTGACCGTGCGGACCTGGTCGTGGTTGTTGAGGACCCAGGTGACGGTGGAGCCGGTGCCGGCGATGTCGCGTATCGCCTCGGTGATCGTCGCGCGGAAGGCGTCGGCGTCCCAGGGCGCGCTGAGCAGGTCGAAGAAGAACGCCTGGTGCAGTTCGTCGGGGCGGACGTACTCGGCGTGCTCGCGTGCGGTCGGCACGGACACCTCGCCGACCAGCAGCCGCTCGTGACCGTCCCGGGCGGTGTACTCCTCGCACACCGAGCGCCAGCGGCGCCACACGCCGTGGACCTCGGGCTGGTTCCAGGCCAGCTGGTTGACGGCGTCGCGGGCCCGCTCGTCGGCTTCCGGGTCGTCCGAGTCCGGCAGTTCGGGGTGCTTGAAGAGTCCGGCGGCGACGTCGATGCGGAAGCCGTCGACACCGCGGTCCAGCCAGAAGCGCAGCACGCGCTCGAAGTCGTCGCCGACGGCCGGGTCGCGCCAGTTCAGGTCGGGCTGCTCGGGCGTGAAGAGGTGCAGGTACCACTCTCCGGGGGTGCCGTCGGGCTCGGTGATCCGGCTCCAGGCGGGACCGCCGAACATGGCGCGCCAGTTGTTGGGGGGCTCCGCCCCGTCCGGGCCGCGGCCGGGCGCGAAGTGGAAGCGGGAGCGCGGTGCGCTGCCCGGGCCGGCGGCGAGCGCGTCGCGGAACCACGGGTGCTCGCTGGAGCAGTGGTTGGGGACGATGTCGAGCAGCAGCTTGAACCCGAGCCGGCGGGCGTCGGACACCAGCCGGTCGAACTCGGCGAGGTCGCCGTAGACGGGGTCGACGCCGCAGTAGTCGGCGACGTCGTAGCCGTGGTCGTGCTGCGGCGACGGGTAGAAGGGGCTGAGCCAGATGCCGTCGACACCGAGCTTCCGGAGGTAGGGAAGCCCGGCCCGTACGCCGGCCAGGTCGCCGACGCCGTCCCCGGTGCTGTCGAGGAAGCTGCGGACGTAGACCTGGTAGATCACCGCGTCGCGCCACCAGGGGGCAGCCGGGGTGGCGGTGCGGGAGGGGTGGCCGGTGTCGGCCGGAAGGGTGCTGAGCATCTCGCGTCGACCTGTTTCTGCTGAATGCGAGAGCGCCCTGGATCAGGTGCGCTGTTATGCATGCATGTTAAGTAGCAGGGACGGGAAGGTGTCAACGATGTGTCCAGAAACAGCCGAAACCTGGGATGATTTGCGCGAGATGTCCGCATGTACGACTGAGGGCCTCTACTTAACATGTAAGTAGAGGCCCTCAGGGGAGGCGAAGGAGAGTGCGATCAGCCCTTGCGGGAGATGGTCCCGAGTTCGCGCGCAAGCCGCGCCACTGCCTGGTCGGGGGTCTGGCGCTGCGCCATCAGGTCCTGCGCCACGGCCTGCACGGCGAGGGTCACCTGGTCGTAGCGCGGACTCTTGGGGCGCGGCACCGCCGACAGCACGCTCTGGCGGAGCGTGGGCAGGTACGGATACGCGCGGATCAGCTCGGGATCCTCGTACAGTGCGGCGCGCACCGGCGGCAGCGAGCCCTCGGTGAGCACCTGCCGCTGGACCCGTTCACTGGTGAGGTAGGAGATCAGATCGGCCGCCGACGCCGGATGCCGCGATGTGCTGCTGACGGCGAGATTGGAGCCACCCAGCACGCTGGTGCCGGGCCCATCCGGTCCGGGCAGCGGCACTGCGCCGAACTTGCCCGCGACCTTCGAACCTGCCGCGCTCGCGTCCGCGTACACATAGGGCCAGTTCCGCAGGAAGAGCAGCCGTCCGTCCTGGAACGCCCGCCGCGACTCCTCCTCCTTGTAGCCGAGCGCGTCGCGGGAGATCCAGCCGTCCCGCACACCGTCCGCGAGGAACCGCAGCCCGGCGCGCGCCGCGCCGGAGTCCACGGTCACCCGGGTACCGTCGCCCTGCAGGATCGAACCGCCCGCCGAGTGCACGGCCTCGGTGACGTTGACGGTGAGCCCTTCGTACGGCAGGAACTGGCCGGCATAGCCGTCGAGTCCGTACTTCGGGGCGATCGTGCGCGCCTGGCGCACCAGCTCGGCCCAGGTGCGCGGCGGTTTCTCGCCCTCCTGGTCCAGGACGTCCTTGCGGTAGTAGAGCAGGCCGGCGTTGGTGACGTACGGGACCGCGTACAGCCTGCCCTCGAAGGTCGCGGTGTCGACGACCGGCCGCAGGAAGGTGTCCAGCGGGAAGCGGTCGCGCTCCAGCGGGGAGATCCATCCGGCCGCCGCGAACTCGGACGTCCAGGCGACGTCGATGTTCAGTACGTCGAACCGGTCGCGGCCCGATCGCAGTTCGCTGATCATCTGGGCCCGGGTCTCGTCGGCCGAGTCGGGCAGTTCGACGAGCGTGACGTGCTCGCCGGGGTGGCCCTGGTTCCAGTCGTCGAGCAGCGGGGAGAGGTAGTCGGTCAGGTCGCCCGCGGTCACGAGAGTCAGGGGGCCGCGCCCCCCGGCGGCCACGCCCGTGTCGGCGCGCACGCCGAAACCCGCGTATCCCGCCAGCACCACCGCCGCGACCAGGAGAGCTCTACCCGCGGCACCCATCCACCGCATAGATTCCTCCCAGTGCACGATCCGGCTGCGCCGCCGACCATCGCGGCCTATATATACCCGTTAGGCATGGGCGATACTAGACGTCCAGGCAGACGAGACGGACGGCGGCGCCGCTCGGCCCGTTGCCGGTGAACTGTTGACTACGGAGCGGGAAGGAGGGGGGAGCGAGTGCGGCTGGCGCTCCTTGCACTCCTCACCCGTAGCCCCGCGCACGGTTACGAGCTGAAGCAGGACCTTGAGAAGCTCCTGGGCGCCGCGTACCCTCAGCCCAACGTCGGCCAGATCTACGTCACCCTCGGCCGGCTGGAGAAGAGCGGCCTGATCGAAGGCGAGGACGTCGAGCAGTCGGGCCGGCCCAACAAGCGTACGTACAAGCTGACGGACGCCGGGCGCGAGGCCGTGCTGGCCTGGTTCGAGGACACCGCGGAGGAGCCCCGGGTACGGGACGAGTTCTTCATGAAGCTCGCGCTCGCACCGCAGTCGGGTCTGGCCGACCCGGTGGCGTTGATCAACAAGCAGCGGCGGCAGTACCTCAACACCATGCGGGACCTGTCCAAGCTGGCCGCAGCGGAGGACCGCGACAACAAGATCTCCCAACTGCTGATCGAGGGCGCCATGCTGCATCTGCAGGCCGACCTCGACTGGCTGGAACGCTGTCAGGAGGAGCTGGAATGAGCGACGACGCCATCGCTCCTGCCGTGCCCATCGTGCGCGCCGAGGGCCTGACCAAGACGCACCACGGCGAGGGCGCGGCGGTACATGCCGTGCGCGGGGTGGACCTGTCCGTCCAGCCGGGCGAGTTCGTCGCGGTCACCGGGCCGTCCGGAGCCGGCAAGTCGACGCTGCTGCATCTGATCGGCGGCCTCCAGCGGCCCGACAGCGGGAAGCTGTGGCTCGGCGGAGAGCGGGTCGACGAGTACCGCGAGGCCCGCTGGGCGGTGCTGCGGCGCCGCAGCATCGGCGTCGTCTTCCAGTTCTTCAACCTGGTCTCCAATCTCACCGTCGCCGACAACGTCGAACTGCCCGCCCTGCTCGCCGGCGCCTCTCCGAAAGCCGCCCGTGAATCCCGCGCCGAACTGCTCGCCGAACTCGGTCTCGAAGGCCGCGAGCGGTCGATGCCCGGCGAGCTTTCCGGCGGCGAACAGCAGCGGGTCGCGCTCGCCCGTGCGCTGGTCAACCACCCCACGCTGCTGCTCGCCGACGAACCGGCCGGCAGCCTCGACAGCAAGGGCACCCGCGAGGTGCTGCGGCTGCTCTCCCGCTTCCACCAGCGCGGCCAGACGATCCTGATGGTCACCCATGACGCCCGGATGGCCAGCGCCGCCGACCGTGTCATCAGCTTCTTCGACGGGCGCATAGCCGACGACGCGCAGCTCGGCGCCGGGCGCCGCGAGCCGGCCGGCGGCGTCCGCGGCGTACTCGAACTGAAGGAGTGAGCGTGCGGGCCACGCTGCGCTGGGCGCACGCCGACTTCCGCGCACACCGCGGCGAAGCCCTCTTCGTCGTGCTGGCCAGCGCCGGGATCATCGCCTCGCTCCTGCTGGCAGGCGCGCTGTTCAGCTACGCCGCGAACCCGTGGCAGCGGATCTTCAACCAGTCCCAGGGCGCGCACATCTGGCTGCACACCCGCGCCGGGGCGGACATGGACGCCCTGTCCGGCGTGGACGGGATCGCCGCCCTCTCCGGGCCCTACCGCACGGCGGCGGCGACGGTCGAGTCGCGCGGCGCGCGGGCCGGGGTGACGCTCCGCGCTGCCGAGACGCTGCCTCCGGAAACCGGGCGGCCGCTCGTCACCGCCGGCAGCTGGCTCGCCCGGTCGGAGGACGGCGCCGGGGGCGCGGCCGGCACCGTCGTGCTGGAGACCTCGGTCGCGCGGACGCTCTGGGCGGAGCCGGGCGACACGGTACGGGTCACCGGACCGGACGGCGCCCCGCACACGCTGCGGGTGAGCGGGATCGCCGAGGTGGCCGAGCCCCGCTACCAGCCAGGCGGCGGCCCCGGCATCGGCTGGGTACTGTCCGGCACCCTCGACGCGATCGCCCATGGAGACACCGGTCAGAGCGTGGGGCTGCGCCTGAAGGATCCTGACGACACCGACTTCATGGTCCAGCGCGCCGTGACCGTCCTCGGTGCCGACCGGGTGGCCCAGGTCACCAAGTGGCAGCAGGCACGGGCCGAGGCAGGCGGCGACGACCGGCTCCTCGGGCAGATGTTCGCCGTCTTCGGGCTCGGCGCGCTGCTCACGGCGGCGCTCGCCGCGTCGGGAGCGATCGGCGCCCGGGTCCGCGGCCAGCTGAGGGACATCGCCATCCTCAAGGCCGTCGGCTTCACCCCCGGCCAGGTGGCGCGCGGCTTCCTCGTGCAGCATCTGGCCTTCGCGCTCCTCGGTGTGACCCTCGGCACGGCGGCGATCGCTCTGCTGGGCGCCCGGATACCGGGGCGGATCGGGGACGCGGCGGCGATGTGGCAGGACCTGCCCGGCCACACCGCGCTGATGATCGGCATCCCCTGCGGTGCGGTGCTGCTGATCGCGGCCGCCACCGGGCTCTCGGCCTGGCGGGCCGGACGCGTGCCACCGGTGCCGGTGGCACGGGCGGCACTGCCGTCGGCCGCGCCGATGACCGCGCTCGGCAGGCGGGCGCTCGGTATGCGGGTGCCCCCCGCCGTGGTCCTGGGGTGGCGTGCGGCGTTCCCGCGGCGCGGCCGGACGCTCGTACCGGTGGCCCGGCTCGCCCTGCCGATGGTGCTCATCACGGTCGCGCTCGTCTCGTGGTCGACCCTGGACCAGTTCCGCAGCCGGCCCGCGCAGATGGGTCTGCCCGCGGCGCTGACCGTACGGGCGGAGCAGCCCGCCGGGCCGTTGGACGCGGAGCTGGAGAAGACCCTCGCGACGATCCCGGACATCGCCGCGGTCCATCCGGGCGCGGAGATGGCGGCGCTCGTGCCCGGGCAGACAGGGACCATCACGCTCCGCGGGCTGGGCACGGCCCGGCACCCGTATCCGTCCGCGGTGGTGGAGGGGCGAGCGGTCGGCGGTCCGGACGAGGCAGTGGCCGGGCAGGGGCTGCTCGACCTCCTCGGGGTGCGGGTCGGCGACTGGGTGCGGATGACCGTCGAGGGGCGGCCGCAGATCCTGCACCTCGTCGGCCGCACCATCGAACCCGACTCCGGCGGCCGGGTGATCACCACGACCATCGACGCACTGCGGGAGCGTGATCCGCGACTGCGGCCCGAGTTCCATGCCCTGGTACTGCGCGAGGGGGCGGACCCCCGGGCGGTGAGCGGCACGCTCGCCGTGGCGGCAGGTGGAACGCTGGAGATCCGGGAGACGCCCAATCCGGCCGACCGGCTGGAACCGGCACGCGGAGTGATCGCCGCGCTGATCGCGGTGCTGGCACTGATCGGGCTGACCGAACTGCTGACGCTGATCGGCACGGGCGTACGCGACCGGGGCCGGGACCTGCTCGCGCTCAAGGCCATCGGGCTGACTCCCCGGCAGATCGGGGCGATGATCGTGACGGCCGCCGGTCTGACCGCGCTCGTATCCGCGGTGGTGGGGACGACGGTGGGTGCGCTGTCCGGCAGCTGGCTGGTGGACACCCAGGGCGCGTCGAGCGGTATCGGCGCGGGGATAGCCCAGCTGCCGCCGTTGCCGGTGCTGTTGACGGTGATCGTCGGGGCGGTGCTGGGTGCGGTGGCGGCCGCGGCGCTGCCTGCGGCACGGGCGGCACGGCGGCGGCTGGCGGACTCGCTGAGCGAGACGCTCTGACCCCCAGGGCCCGGCGAGCGCCGGGTCCTGGTCCTGGGCCCTGACGGCACTTCGCCCGCCCGTCCCGCCTTCACATCCGGTCGCCGGGCCGGTCGCCGTGTCGCAGTCACCAGGCGGTGGCAGGTGCCGGTCGCGAGGAAGCCGCGGATGTGCGAATGGCCACGTCCCACGCCACGAAGGCCACCCCCTTGTCCCACTATGTCCCGAATTCAAGAGGCGACAAATAGGACAAGGGGGATATGAATCGCATTTAACATGATTGGCTGTCATATGCCTCTTGATGGTGTGTCAGTTGCGAACGCCCGAGACATAATCGGGCCCGGTCGTCTCCGGAAGCGGTGGAGCCATCGGGACGCCGAATCACCCCCTCGGCAGAGTTCCGCACCGGACCGATCCTCAAGGCGTTGCAGATGTCCCTGGCCAGCCGCACCCGCCTCGCTGCCCTGCTCGCCGCGCTCACCGTCGGCGCCGCCGGGGTGACGACCTGGGCCTACGGATACGGGAACACACAGGAGCCGGGCGCCCTTGAGGCGGTCCTCCACCCGAGCGTGACCGAAGGCACAGCCCTCCAGGTCGTCGCGCACCCCGATGACGACCTCTTCTTCATGAACCCCGACCTGAGCCGCTCCATATCCACCGGCGTCAAGGTCACCACCGTCTACCTGACCTCCGGCGAGTCCGACGGCAGGAACGAGGCCCACAGCCCGCACCTGGAAGACCCCGCGGGCCCCGCCGACCACGCCGCCTACGCGGAGGCCCGGCAGAACGGCATACGGGCCGCCTACGCGGAGATGGCCACGGGCGAGCGCACCAGCGTCTGGCAGCGCAAGTCCGTACCCACCGCCGGCGGCGGGAGCGCCGAGGTGGACGTCCTCGTCGCCCGGCCCGAGGTCAACCTGGTGTGGATGCAGTTGCGCGAGGCGCGCAGCATCTCCGGCGACAATCCGGACAGCCTCCGCGGGCTGTGGGACGGCAGGGTGCCCGCGCTGGGCGCCCAGCTGACCTCCGGAACGCCGGTCAAGCCCTGGTTCTCGTACACCAAGGAACAGGCCGTGGAGGCCATCGCATCCGTCTTCGCGATGTACCGGCCGACCACGATACGGACGCAGGACCCGACGCCCGGCCGGACGCAGGGCGGCGGCGCCTTCCTCGACCACCAGGACCACATCTACGGCGCCCGCTTCGTGCAGGCCGCGGCCGAGCGCTACGCGAAGACCACGGACCGGCCGCACTTCTCGGTCCAGAACTACGTGAGCTACCCCAACAGCTCGCTGCCCCCGACGCTCGACCCGCAGGCGGCCGCGGAGAAGCTCGGCTACCTCAAGACCTACGCCTGGACGGACCACCAGGACTGGTGCGGCAGCCCCGCCGGCTGCGGCGACCGCAAGACCGCCACCCGGCCCACCGGTGCCGGATGGAACCAGGCCATCCGCTACAGCCGCGGCGACGGCACCTCCTGGATGACCGAGGGCGCCTCCGGCCGGCTGTGGGCCTTCGCCGTGCTGGACGGCCGGATGGCATACTGGTCGCGCAGCGGCCCCAAGGCCCCCTGGCAGGGGCCCCAGTTCCTCCCCGGTGACGGGATCGACGCGGGCGCGACGACGGTGCGGCTCCCCGACGGCAGGATCGCGGTCTTCGGCACCCGCACCACGCTGGGCACCACGCCCCAGGAGTACGGGCGCGACCTCGTGTACGCCGTCCAGGCCGCGCCCGACGGCGCCTTCGGCCCGTGGCGGTCGCTGGGCACCCCGGACAAGGTCGACATATCCGGCACCTCGGCCATCAGCGCGCCGTCCGTCGCCGTCGACGCCACGGGCCGGATGACCGTGTACGTACGCGACTCCCGGCGCACCCTGCACGCCCGCGCACAGGCGGCCCCCGACGGCGCCTTCGAGGCGTGGCAGACCCTGGGCGGCGCCGGTCTGCAGGGCGACCCGGTCACCGCCACCGACGGGGCGGGGCGGCGCCACGTATACGCGGCCACGGACCGGACCGTGCTGGCCTGGGTCCAGCCGGCCCCGGACGCCCCGCTCAGCGGCCCCTTCCCGACGGGGCTGCCTGCGACGACCGGTCCGCTCTCGGCGAGCCCGCACGGCGACGGCGTCCGCCTGTACTTCCGCCGCCCCGGCACGGGCACCGTCGGTACGAGCCTGGCCACCGCGGGCTCGCCCGCGCCGACGTTCTCCCCGGTCACCGAGGCGGGCGGCGAGGGCGGCTACGGCGCCGTCGGCGTCGCGGGCCACGTACTCGCGGGCCGCGCGGGCGTGGGCACGGTCGGCATCTCGGGATCGGACGACGCGCCGTCCTGGTACGAGTCCCAGATGCTCTACACGGGCGCACCGGCGGCCGTGGCCGAGCCGGACGGCACGGCCGTCGCCGCAGCGCTCGGCCTGGACGCCGGTCTGCACATCACGACCGCTCCCCCGGCAGGGTCCGCGCCGCCCGGCAGCCGCCCGCCCTCCTCCCCGTGGCACCTGGCGGTCCGGCCTCCGGCGATCGCGCAGGCCGCGCGCGCGGCCGCCGTGTGGCAGCCCTGACCGGTGTGGGCGACGATGGCCGCCGGACCACGTCGGAGCCCGGCCCAGCCCGCCTCCTGACCACCTGACCACCTGACCACCTGACCAGCGGCGATCGGGGCTCCCATGACCCCTTGCTCCACCGTTCTCGGGCGTGCGGGACCGGGAACGCTCCGCGCCGTGGCCTCCGTCGCCGTGCTGGTCGTCCTCGCCACCGGGTGCAGGAAGGACGCCGCGCCGTCGTGGGGGTATCCGGAGCTCGGGGCGACCCTGGCATCGCTGTCCCGGGCCCTGGAAGAAGGCTGTGCCGGGACGGCCCCCGAGAGCTGTGCCGACGAACTCGACCGGCTCGACGCCCTGGCGGAACGCGCCTTCGCCGAGGTCCTCGACCACCGGCTCCTCGACGACGCGTACGTCGGAGCCAGGCACGAGGTGGACCGGGCGAGGCGCCTGCGCCTCGCCGCCGCGGCACAGGCCCGATCACGCCGTGATCCGCACTACCTTCCCCTCGGGCGGGCGGTGGCGGCCGAAAGGCTCGCCTATCGGCACCTCCTGGCCGCGCTGGAGAGGGTCCGCACCGCGCCGCCGCCGGGTGACGGGACGGAGCCCGTCTGAATCCCTGCCCCGCGATGCGAGTACTACGGCCGCAGGGGCGGGGTCGGAAGCTCCGTGCCGTCGAGCGCCACGAGGGACAGGACGGCTATCGAACCCGTCCACGCGAGGGGAGCGACCGAGGCGGCCCTGCCCTCCTTGTCCACCTTCTCCGGCAGCTCGCCGAGCGAGTTCCTCTTGGAGAGGACCCAGTCCAGGACCTGTCCGGCCTTCGCCGGCTTCCCCGTCCCGGCCCATGCGAGCGCGAACAACGCCGTACTGGGCGTCCAGGCGTTTCCTCCCCAGGGGGCGGAGGGGTCGTTTCCCGGGGTCAGCCCGCCGTTGGGCAGGAGCAGCGCCCGGTACGTGGCGTCCAGCGCCCCGGGCAGGCCGGCGGGGGCCGTGTTGAACGGAGGTGCCATGAAGGTCACCGCGCTGTCGTGCCCGTGCAGTCCGTCGGTGGTGCGCTGGTACCTCAGGGGAAGGAAGTTCGCGGAGATCCCGGAGGAGAGCCGCCGCGCGGCCCGGGCCCAGCGCGCCGCGTCGTCCGGCCGGTTCACCTCCCGGGCGAGGTCCGCGGAGGCGTTGAGCCCGGCGAGCAGCGGCGCGGCCGTACCGATGTTCGCGGTGTTCGTCATCAGCTCCCAGTAGTCGGGGGAGGCCGGGGGCAGCCCGTCCCCCCGCAGGGAGCCCGCCGCGTGGTCGGCCGCCTTGCGGATCATCGGGTAGAGGGTGATGAGCCGGGCGCGGCGGGTGTCCCCGGGGGCGGTGCGGTACCACTGCCAGGTCGCCCAGGGGACCCAGCCGTTGGCGTCCAGCTGCCACCGTCTGCCGTCGGGCGGGCCGGACCCGTCGAGCTTCGTGCGCGCCTCCCAGGTGCCGTCCTTGCGCTGGGTCGCGGCGCTGTAGCGCAGGATCCGGTAGGCCTCGGCGTCGTGGCCGGTGTGCGCGAACGCGGCGGAGGCGAAGCTGGAGTCGCGCGGCCAGGAGTACTTCCAGCCGGGGCTCCACCCCGCCGCCATGGCGCCGTTCGGCAGGAGCAGGGCGCGCATGGCCAGGAGGGCCCGTTCGGCAGCCGCGCGCTGTACGGGCGACCTGCCCGGGACCCGGCCGGAGGCCAGCCAGGCGCGGCTCTGCTCGATCTGCCGCCTCGCCGGCGGATGGTCGGCGGGGACCACGGCCGACGTCGTGGCGGCGGCGGGAAGGTACATCCACCGGCCTGACGCCAGCCGCAGGACGTTGCTCCCGTCGACGTACCGCGCACCCCTGGCGACGGCCGGCGGGACGCCTTCGGCGGCGGTCGTGTTGGACAGCACACCGACGGTGCGGGCGGCGAGCATCGACACGGGCGCGTAACTGCGCTCGACCTCACCACCGCTGCCGTGGCCCCCGGTACACACGGGAACGGCGACGCCCGCCAAGGCGGCCGTGACGACCGCCCAACAACCGAGCAGGACACCGGGCATCGTCACTCCCTCCGCCGGGCGTGCGTACGCTCGGTCCCGGCAATCCCCATCCTGGAAGAGCCGTCCGGACGCTGCCACGGAACACCCGCCGCCCGGGTGAACGAGGGGGCCGAGGTCCCTCGTGGCCGCGTACCCGTCCCGGCCCACCCGGGATGCCGGTGACCGCGAACCGTGCACATCATGGGTGTTCGCGGGCCGTGCGGTCGCCGCAGTCGGCGGACGCATCGGCCGACTCACCGGCCGGGCCCCGCTGCGAAGGGGTGGTGAATGAGCGCTGCTGCTGCCCGGGGCGAGGACGTCCGGACCCCTTCCTCTTCCTCCGCGGTGGGCCCGGGAACCGGCCGGCGCCCCCTGCGCGGGCTCCTCCCGGCGGCCGGGGCGACGCTCGTCGCGGCGGCCGGAGCCCTGGTCGCCGTCGGATGCTTCCTCGGTCTCTACGTACGTCCCACGTCCGACGACTGGTGTGCCGCGTGGAAGGCCCGTGATCTGGGGATCCTCGGCATCATGTCCGATTTCTACACGACCCAGAACGGCAGGGTCGCCAACGCCTTCCTGAGCGGTGTCGTCTTCGGCGACGGACTGGCCGGGACCAAGATCCTGCCGACGGTCATAGCCGTCGCCTTCACCGCCGGACTGGTCCTGCTGGGGTGCCATTTCATCCGGTTCCTGGGCGGCAGGCCCCCGGTGCTGGTCCTGACCGCCTGCGCCGTGGTCGTCCAGGCGCTGCTCTACTTCGCGGGCACCCGCAGCTATCAGGTACTGCTGTGGGCCCCCGCCACGATCTCCCACACCCTTCCGAGCGTCATCGGCCTGTGGGCGCTCCTGCTGGCCGTCCGGACCGTCCGCCATCCCCGTCCCGCCGTCCGCGTGGCCGGCTTCACCTCGGCGTTCCTCATCGGCTTCGCGCTCGGCACCCTGAGCGAGCCGTTCGCGCTCGTCAGCGGGCTGCTCGCCGCCGCGGTCGGGCTGTTGTCCGTGCCCCTCCTCGGCCTGGCGCGGAGCTGGCGTCCGTTCACCTGGTGCCTGCTCTGGTGCTCCGGCCTCCTGTGCGGTCTGGTCGTGCTCTACACCTCCCCCGGCGCCCGGTGGCGCCGGGCGCAGCAGCCCGACAAGGAGTCCATGTTCTCCGCGGGCGAACTCAGGGGCACGTTCGACGACTGGCTGCGCATGTGGGACTCCGTCACCGGCCAATGGGCCTACCTGGGAGCGGCCGCCGTCGGAGTCCTGCTGGGCCTGGCGACCGCGCTGCGCGGGCCCCCGCCCGGGAGGCGGGAGCCGCGGCGGACCGTACCGCGCAAGGTACTGATCGCCCTGCTCCTGCTCCCGGTGCCCGTGGTGGTGCTGGGTTCGTTCGCCGTGGTGATGGGCCTGCGCAGCGGCTACGGCCCGAGCGGGTGGACGTACGCCCGTACCTGGACGAGCTTTCTCGTACCGATGGAACTGGCGCTCTGCGGCTACGGCACGCTGCTGGGCGCGTGGGGCGGCCGGTGGCTCTCGGGCCGCCGCGCCGCCGGTGCGGTCCTCGCGACGGGCGCCGTGGCGGCGGGCTGCCTGACGCTGGCCTCGGTGGCCGTGCTCGTCCCGAACGTCCAGCAGCTCACGACCACCACGGTCGCGCGTTCCGTGGCCTGGGACGCCCAGAACTCCCGCATCCGGAGCGAGGCCGCACGAGGCGCCACGGACGTGGGCTACCGGCCCCTGTACATCGGCGGTCTCGCCGAGCCCTTCTTCACCGGCAGCTACGAGCGGGACTGGGTCGCCGCCTGCGTGTCGAAGTGGTACGGCGTCGACCGGATCCACCGCCGCTGAGCCGCAGCCCGTGCGGCCCGCCGGAGTCACTCCTTGCTCAACCGCACCGTGTCTCCTGTCCGCCCGCCCGCGAGGACGTCGATGCGTACGCCGGTCGCGGGGTCGGTGAAGGTCTGTCCGGGTGCGTACGCGGCCATGTCCAGCGGGGTGCAGCCGGTGGGCGGGGCCGTGGTCGGGTTCGCGTTCATGATCCGTACCGGGCCCTCGCCGGTCCGGACGGCGGAGTCGACCTTGTAGATGAGGACGCCGGTGGAGCAGGCGGCCGCGTCGTTGCCCTGGGCGCGGCGGGACTCCGCCACGTAGGCCGTCGTCTCACCGGTCCGCAGCACGGCGATCTTGGTTCCGCCGGTACGCTCCACCGGGGTCAGCCGTACCGTTCGGCGCCCGGACGCGGGCAGGCAGGCGACCTGGTCGTCGCGGGTCCAGCCGAGCTTCCAGGAGTGCCAGCCGAGGTACTGCGGGGCGTGGCCGGCGATGTCGCCCATGACGTCCCAGCCCCCCACGTACTGGTGGGTGGCTCCGGTGAACGAGTACAGGTCGGGCAGCCCGAAGGTATGGGCGGTCTCGTGGGCCGCGACCTTGTGGCCCCAGCGCCACATGTCCTGCCCGAAGGTGACGGCCCATTTGATGCGGGTGCCGTCGGCGGTGATGCCGGCTCCCGCCGGGTCGTACAGGTAGGTCGGTGAGAAGGGGATGGCGGTCGCCGTCCTGGCGGGGACGACGTAGACCATGTCGTAACGGGAGAAGTCCGCGTAGGGGTCGGCGGCCGTGATCGCGTCGCGGAGGTACTTCTCGTGGGCTTCGAAGGTGAGGCCGCGCGCGAAACCGTAGGAGGTGGAGTCGGCGGGCATCCGGATCCAGCGGTGCAGCGGGATGTTGTCCACTCGCAGACGGCCGTAGCTGGCACGGCCCATCCAGTCTGCGGCCGGGGCGAGTTGAGCGGCGTAGGGCGCGGTGGAGTCGGTGGCAGGGGCGTCGGGGAAGTCCACGTACAGCGTCAGGACGCGGCGGGTTCCGGTGGCGGGCTGGAACTGGGTCCGGTCGGTGTCGTGCCCCTCGTCCGTCCAGCCCGTACGGCCGGGGAGGGCGCAGCCGGCTGCGGCCGGCGCCGAGCCGGGGGCAGCGGCCGCTGTGGGGGCGGACAGGCAGGAGATGAGCGCAGCGGTCGCGGCGATCGGCCGCAGGCGGTGGAGCGGGGTGGTCATGTCTCTCCCGTCGGAGGCAGGTTGAGGGGTACGGGGTGCTACGCGCGAGTTGCTACGCGCGGCCCGCGGCCAGGTCCATCAGGCGGGAGAGCACGCGGCCGCCGGAAGCGGTGACGCCGTCGTGCTCCCATTCGTTGGTGACCCATACCCGGCTGGCGCCGACCTCGCTCGCGGTGCGCAGGGAGAGCCCGGCGTCCACGTACATGTCGTCGTGGTAGACGACCGCGGCGAGCGGGACCCGGTTGGCGGCGAGGCGGTCAGGGTCGTACAGCGGTGGCCAGTCGGGGCGTTCGGCGAGCAGATCGGCGGCCTCGGCGAAGGGGCGCAGGCCCTGGATCTCGCGGAACATCCAGGGATAGATCATTTCTCCGGTGAGCAGGAGGGGGTCGGCGTCCTCGGCGAACTCGGGGAAGGCCGCCAAGGCCCTGGACGCCGCCCAGCCCGTCGGTCCCGCGCCCTGGCCGTACAGGGTCTCCTGCATGACGGCGAAGAGCGGGTTGTCGGTGAAGCCGGTCAGGGCCATCACCTGGTGCAGGAACGTGTCGGTCGGCTTCGACTCCTCGTCGAGGGATTCGTCGAGGAGCCAGTGCAGCCGCTCGAAGCCGTCCCCCATACCGAGGGCGAGGCCGAGCGTGCGCAGGCGGTGGGGGGTGAGCCGGTCTCCGTCGGGCAGGCGCACCTCGGTGGCGGTCAGGAGGCGGGCGATCTCACGCAGCCGGGCGGCGTCGTCGGGATAGCGGGCGTAGAAGTCGAGGACGCGGTCCCGCACCCGGGGGTAGGTGCGGGCGTAGACGTCGTCGGCGGTGGCCGAGAGGCCGGGCAGGCCGCCGGTCACGTAGCACGCCCGCAGTCCGTCGGGGGCCTGGGAGAGGTAGGTGAGGGTGAGGAAGCCGCCGTAGCTCTGGCCGAGGGTCTCCCAGGGTTCGTCGCCGCACAGCTGTCGGCGGATCAGTTCGGCGTCCGCGACGACCGAGTCGGCGCGGAAGTGGCCGAGATGGCGGGCCAGCCCGGCCGGTGAGGCGAAGCGGGAGGCCGCCCGGGCGGTGAGGGGGGTGGAGCGGCCCGTGCCGCGTTGGTCGAGGAGGAGGACGCGGTGGGTCTTGAGGGCCTGGGGCAGCCAGCCGGGTGAACCGGCCGACGGCCTGGGTGACTTGCCGCCGGGCCCGCCCTGCAGATAGAGCAGCCAGGGCAGTCGCCCACCCGCTCGGCGCGCATCGGAGACCTCGCGGGCGAAGATCTGGATGGTGGGACCGTGTGGGGCCGCGTGGTCCAGGGGGACGGTGAAGAGGTGGTCGACGGTCGCGTACGCAGGGTTCATAGGTCCCTTTCGCGGCCCGCGTGGCTACCTGACCACATGGCCGCACAGTGACGTGTGACATTGCGCCACAGCATGGCGCGGCCAACGGTGGCCGTGGAGCCCTCAGTTGCCCATAACTCCGTGCTATGGAGGTGCGACAATTGTGGGTGCCATTTCACATAACTATGTTATCGGTCACATTGCAGCCTCCCTCGGCCGCCCGACTGTTCACGGAGTGACCACTGATGAACAAGCACTCTCTCCACGCCGTCGCCGCCGCTCTGGCGGCGACCGTCACCCTCGGCATGGCCGGCTGTTCCAGCGGCGGCCACTCCGGCGGCGGTCACTCCGGCGGCGGTCAGCAGGGCAACGACTCGAAGAACCCCGCACTCGCCAACGCGGGGGCCACGGTCGGCGGCACTCCGCGGAAGGGCGGCACGCTGACCGTCCTGTCCAACCAGGACTTCACCCACCTCGACCCGGCCCGCAACTGGGTGATCGGCGATCTGGACTTCGGCACCCGGCTGCTCTACCGCACGCTGGTGACGTACAAGGCGGAGCCGGGCGCGGCGGGCGGAGAGCTCGTCCCCGACCTCGCCGAGGACCTCGGTGTCTCCTCCAACGGCGCCAGGACATGGACCTTCACGCTCAAGAGGGGCCTCACCTACGAGGACGGCACCCCGATCACCGCCCAGGACGTGAAGTACAACGTGGAGCGGTCCTTCTCCCCCGACCTGCCCGGCGGCCCGGACTACGCCGCCCGCTACCTGGCCGGCGCCGAGGGCTACCGGGGCCCGGCCCAGGGGCAGCACCTCGACTCCGTGAAGACCCCCGACGACCGCACGATCGTCTTCGAACTCCGCAAGCCCTTCGCGGAATTCCCCAACGCCACCGTCCTGCCCACCTTCGCCCCGGTGCCCAGGGCCCAGGACAAGGGCCCCCAGTACGACAGCCGCCCGTTCTCCTCGGGCCCCTACAAGATCGAGTCGTACGACCGGGACAAGCGGCTGGTGCTGGTCCGCAACCCCCACTGGGACCCGGCGACGGACACCGTGCGCAAGGCCTACCCGGACAAGCTGGTCGTGGTCATGGGGATCAGGGCCAACCAGATCGACGACCGGCTCATCGCCTCGGAGGGCGCGGACGCCTCGGCCGTCCCCTGGGGCAAGCTGCGTCCGGAGAGTACCCCCAAGGTGCTGACCAAGGCCGACGTCAGGGCGCGGCTGCTGGCCGAGTCCACCAACTGCACCGAGATGGTGCAGATGCACACCGGTCGCGCCCCGTTCGACGACGTCAAGGTGCGCCAGGCCGTGCAGTACGCCCTGGACCGCGAAGCGGTGCTGACCGCCTCGGGCGGCCCCGCTCTCAACGACCCCGCCACGGCGCTCATGCCCGGCTCCCTCTTCGGCGGCAAGCAGCCCGACACCCTGGGGATCCCGGCCACGGGTGACGTGGAGAAGGCCAAACAGCTCCTGAAGGAAGCCGGCAAGCCCGACGGGCTCACGACCACCATCACCGTCTCCAACGGGGACAAGGGCGTTGCCGAGGCGATCCAGCAGTCCCTGGGCCGGGCGGGGATCAAGGTCACGATCGACGCCGTCGACCCGTCGGCCTTCTACGACACCATCGGTGACACCAAGAACCGCAGCGACCTCGTCTACACCGGCTGGTGCCCCGACTACCCCTCCGGCTCCACCTTCCTGCCCTTCCTCTTCGACGGCCGCTACATCAAGGAGAAGGGGAACTCCGGCAATCACTCGCTCTTCCGCGACGAGCCGACGATGAAACGGATGGACGAGATCGCCGACATGACCGACGCCGCACAGGCCAACACGGCGTGGCGGCAGTTGGACGGGGAGATCCTCGCCAAGGCCCCCACGGCGCCCGCCGTCATCGAGCGCATGCCGCTGCTACTCGGTACCAACATCGCCGGCGCCTTCGGCCACACGTCCTTCGGTGGTCAGCTCGACTACGCCACGATCGGGCTCAAGGACCCGTCGAAGGGCGGAAGTTGACCCCGCCGCGCAGCGCCACCCATCAGCATGTGTGACATTTCACATAGGACTGTGGGGGCCAGCTCCTGTCCGAAAGCTGTCGCCGCTCCATAACATGCGCGGCATGGAACTGGAGGTACGGCACCTGCGTGTGGTGTGCGCGATCGCCGAGGCCGGCAGCCTCACCCGGGCCGCGGCCGCGCTGTCCATGACCCAGCCGGGCCTCAGCACACAGTTGCGCCGCATCGAGTCGATGCTCGGCGGTGTCCTCTTCGACCGGCGGCGGTCCGGAGCCACGCCCACGGCCTTCGGTGAGCTGGTGCTGGCCCGGGCCCACGCCGTCCTGCCGGGTATCGACGCGCTGCTCGCCGATACCGCCCGCGCGGCCCGCCACCTGGCGTCCCCGGACCGGGTCCGCGTCGGATCGGTCGGTGCTCCCCTGATCGGCCACCTCGTCCTGGCCATAGGGTCGTTGCTGCCCGAGGCCGAGGTGACGTCCCGGTGCCACTACTCCCCCGTCACGCTCCTGGACGACCTCGCCGCCGGCCGCCTGGAGGCGGCGGTCCTCGGCGACCACCCGGAGCAGGTCCTGCCGCAGCGCGACGGGGTGACCCTCGTCCCCCTGGTCACCGAGCCCGTCTTCGCCCTGCTGCCCGCGACCCACCCGCTGGCCGGCCAGGAAGCCGTGTCCCTGGCCGAACTCGCCGACCACGACTGGGCGATGCCCCGGCCCGACGGCGACCGCACCCGCGAATACTGGTCCTCCGTGTGCGCGCTGGCCGGCCGCCGTCCCTCCGCCCCGCACGAGGCCGAGGGACGCCAGCTGATCGAACTGGTCCGCGCGGGCCTGGCCGTCAGCCTCTGCCAAGCCACCTTCGCGCAGACCCCCGGCGTCGCCGTCCGCCCCCTCGCGGGAAACCCGCTCTGGTACCGCCACGTCCTGGCCTGGCACCGTGACGGCCCGCTGGCCCCCCACGGTGACGACATCCTGCGCACGGTGGCGGCCGGTTACCTGGACACGTGCGCCGCCGGCCCGGTCTACGCGGACTGGCGCCGACGGCACCCGGACATGGCCCAGCTCCCACTACCGGCCTCCGGCGCCCCCGGCCCAGCTGCCCGGCGGGTCTTTCCGCCTCAGAAAGTGTTGGGTAATTGATCAACTGCCCGCCGTGATGCGTCGGTGGTCATCTCCGTGGTCGAGTACGGCAGCCGTAGTTTAGATCTCGATGCGTTCGGCGAGGGATTCGGTCAGTTCATGGGGCTGTTCGCGAGCCGGTTCGGGCGGGTGGAGCCACGGCGGAACGCTGCCGCGTTCGTCGGTACGCTCTTGGCCCACCTGCCGCGGGTCAACTGCTGGACCGCCGCCGAGCACTCCGGATACCAGAGCCAGGACGCCTTCCAGCATCTGCTGTCCCGGGCGTAGTGGGACCACGATGGGGTCCGCGACGACCTGCGGGACTACGCGGTCGCGCACGTCGGCACCGAGGACTCCACGCTCGTGTTGGACGAGACCGGCGACGTGAAGAAGGGCACGATGACCGTCGCCACCCAGCGGCAGTGCACCGGAACAGCGGGCAGGATCGACCTGGACCGACGACCCCGAGCGCTGCCGGGCTGCCGGGCTGCCGGGCTGCCGGGCTGCCGGGCTGCCGGGCTGCCGGGCTGCCGGGGGAGCCGTAGACCTCGTCGGCAGCGACGAACCCCGGCCGCGCCCCGGCGGCCACCGTGCGCTGGACGATGCGAAGTGCCAACGCCGCGGCGTTCCACGCCGGGCTGGAGGACCTCGGCATCGGCTACGTGCAGTGGTGTCCTGCTCGACCACCATCGACGTCGTCCCGAGCCCGGATCCGCGCCGACGAGCTGGCCCTCGCCCTGACCGGCAACTGCTGGCAGATCCGCTCGGCCGGTGCCGGGTCCAAGGGCCCGCGTCTGTATCAGTGGGCCAACCAGCACCTGGACCGGCCCGCCCCAGAACGCGGCGGACGCTACCTGCTCATCCGCCGGTCCATCAGTACCGGCGAGCCGGCCTACCACCGCTGCTGGACCCCGGAACCGGTCGGACTCGCGGACGCACGGCCACCGCCGGGCCTGGTCGGCCTGGCGGCGACGCCGCCAACACCTCGCTCGCACCCTCCACTACCTGCGACGATCCGCTCGCACTGCATGAAGACTTCGATCTGTCCAACAGGCGGCGTTGACGCTGACACCGGCTTCATCAAGAAGGGAACGGTTCTCTACAACACGATCGTCGGCGAGTCGGGAACCGGGGCCAGCCGCAGACCGGCTCTCCCCGTTGCTGCGCCATTGCCCCGCGCCCAGCCGCCTGACGGCTCACCAGGGCGCCGGGCCCTCGTCGTCGGTGAAGGTACCGGTCGGTCCGTCGGCGCCGATGGTGGCCATCCGGACGGCGGCCACCGCGCCTTGGGCGGGGGTGCGATGGCCGCGGTGGCCGTTCAGGTCGGTGGCGACGTAGCCGGGGCAGACCGCGTTGACCTTGATGCCGTCGGGCAGCAGGTCTCGGGCGTACTGCAGGGTAAGGGCCGTCAGCGCGGTCTTCGACGTGACGTACCCGGCGGAGATCGGGATCGGCGGGCCGTCGGTGCGCACCAGGTCTGCGTTGATGCTCAGTGAGCCCACGGAGCTGGACACGTTGACGATCCGCGGAGAGGCCGATCGGCGCAGCAGCGGCAGCATCGCGTTGGTGACGGTGATCACCCCGAAGTAGTTGGTCTCGAAGATGGCGCGCAGCACGTCGAGGTCCGCCGTGCTGGGGCGCTGGTCGGCCAGGTCGCTGCTCGGAGGGCCGCTGATGCCGGCGTTGTTGACCAGCGTGTCGAGCCTGCCGTAGCGGGACTCGATCTCGGTGGCGGCTACGGCGGCCGAGACCGGGTCCGTCACGTCGAGCACGACTGAAGCCGCATCGGCACCGCTCTCGCGCAGCTCTGTGGCGGCCTTCTGGCCGAGCTCGGCATTGCGGGCGCCGATCACGACGATGTGGCCCAGGGCCCCGAGCTGGGCGGCGATTTGGCGGCCGATGCCCTTGTTCGCGCCGGTCACCAGAGTGATCATGGTTTCGTTCATGGATCCAGCACACCACCGCACCGAACGCGCTGGCCAACACCGGTAGCGTCTCGAACGATACCCTGCAGGTATGGATGTGCCGGAAACGCGGGAGCTCACTTACTTCATCGCCGTCGCCGAGGAACTGCACTTCGGGCGCGCCGCACAGCGCTTGGGCATGGCGCAGCCACCGCTGTCCCGCGCCATCGCCCAGTTGGAGCGGCGCATGGGCGTGCAGCTGCTGGAACGCACCAGCCGGGCAGTGAACCTCACCGCCGCCGGCCAGGTCTTCCTGACGGAAAGCCGCAAAGCACTGGACGCGGTCTCGGCATCGGTCCGGCGCGCGCAACGGGCGGGACGGGCCGATCCGAAGCTCACGCTGGCGATGAAGCCCAACGGGGATGCAGGGCTGCTGGAGTCGATCCTGCAGCGCTACCGCCTCGATCCTGATGCCGTCGACATCGAGGTGATCGTCTGCGGCATCGGGGAGCAGGCTCCGATGCTGCGCGACGGCAGGGCCGATGTCGCGTTCCTGATCGCGCCCTACGACGAGGTCGCGGGATTCGACACCGAACCGCTCGTGACCCAGGACCAGGTGGCCATGCTTCCCCGGGCCCATCGTCTCGCCGGCCGCGCCGCCTTGACCCTCGCCGACCTGGCCGGAGAACAGCTACCCCGGTGGCCTGATGGCGATGTGCACGCCACCGATGGCTGTCTTCCCCAGGTGCGTGATATCTCGCAGCTGATGCAGCTGGTTGCTCTGGGTCAGCTGGTCGCGGTCCTGCCCGAGTCGGTGCGCCAGCGTGCCTGGCCCGACGTGGTGTGCGTGCCGCTGCTCGATGCGCCGCCCACCACGGTTGTCGTGGCCTGGCCGGAGCGGACGACATCACGGGCGGTGGCCGCGCTGATCCGCGCCAGCGCGGAGGCGGCGGAAGCGGCAGGAGCGGGCGCGCCGCATCGAGATGAGCACCGCAGCCAGGACGCCCTGACGTAGGCTTCACACCTTGCGGCGTCACACTCCCGTTGCTGAGCGCGGAATCGGCCCGCAGCGGGATCATCTGTCGGCGTCCGCGGGTAGTTCGGGCTGTGCGGCGGCGATGCGCTTCGACCGCGACCATCCGCACGAGCCCCGCTGGGACTGGTCAGCCTGGCGACGCCGCGGCCAACACCACACCCGCACCTACCACTACCTGCGGCAATCCACCCGCACAGCATGAAGATCTCAATCTACGGCTGCCGTACTAGTACTCCAGCAGGATTTTGCTGTCTGACCTGCGGGTTTCGCTGGGCGGCTGGAGTGTAACGGGCTGCGGAGTGGTCAGGGGTGGCTTTCGGTAAGCCGCCCCTCGATCGTGCGATGGCGCCGCAGGTAGTGGCAGCGTGCGGGGCAGCTTCCCTACGTGATCACCGCACGTGTTGCCGAGCAGTGGAACCTGGAACTGGACGACCTCTTAGTAGCCACTGACGCAGATGGGTCGGAATGCTCTGCCGAACAGGTCGTTGACTGTCTGCTGATGTTGATCGGAGGTCAGATTGTGCCGAGCCTCCACCGCCGGTCCGTCTTGTTGCACCCAGATGGAGGCAAAGCGGGGTTCATTGCCGTAGCCACTGACGCAGATGGGCCGGAATCCCCT
>NZ_JBIAHP010000001.1:145713-169424 GCF_042870715.1 Streptomyces sp. NPDC006463
TGATCGGAGGTCAGATTATGCCGAGCCTCCACCGCCGGTCCGTCTTGTTGCACCCAGATGGAGGCAAAGCGGGGTTCATTGCCGTAGCCACTGACGCAGATGGGCCGGAATCCCCTGCCGAACAGGTCGTTGACCGTCTGCTGATGCTGATCGGAGGTCAGATTATGCCGAGCCTCCACCGCCGGTCCGTCTTGTTGCACCCAGATGGAGGCAAAGCGGGGTTCATTGCCGTAGCCACTGACCCAGATGGGCCGGAATCCCCTGCCGAACAGGTCGTTGACCGTCTGCTGATGCTGATCGGAGGTCAGATTGTGCCGAGCCTCCACCGCCGACCCGCCTTGTTGAAGCCAAACCGAGGCAAACCTAGCAGCACCTGCCTGCGCCATCTTGGAAACTCCTCCCGCAACCAGCCTTTTCGGATACTTCCTGGACTTTGGATGAGCAACTGCCGGTGATCACCTAGCCCTGACTCGGCGTTTTCGGCGAAGTCATTCATAGAGAGACTGCCCGCCTAGGACTCCGTGAACTGATGTTAGTTACAGAAGCTATCGAATTCTTGCAGCTTGTCGGTGAAGACCTCGGTGTCGTGGATGACCACTCCTTCGAACACGCTGTAGAACACCTTGGCGTTGATGCGGTGAAAGCGCTCCACCTGACCATTGAGCCCGGGCGCGCGGGGCATGGTGTAGACGTGGTTGATGCTCGTGTCCAGCGCATGCCATCGAGGTGTCCTCCGAATGCGCCCACCAGCGTGCCGCCGGAGCTGGAAAAGGGGGATCCGCAGCCCGGGCATCGGACCGTGGCGGCCTGACCAGCAAAATCCACCTCGCCTGCGACGGCGTCGGCTGCCCGCTCGCCTTCACCCTCACGGGGCGGCAGCCGGGGCGGCAGGCCACTGGGTGATCCAAACGAAAGCCCCTAGTAGTGCTTTGTTAGCCGGTCTTGTCATTGTCGGGTGTCTGGTAGTTCGCTGGTTGTATGAGGGCTGGTGAGCTTGCGGCGGTGCGGGTCCGGTTGGACGAGTTCGCTTCCGAGGTGTTCGCGCCGTTGGTGCGGCGGGACTGGCTGGAGAAGGGCCAGTTGTATGTGCGGGGCCTGTTGCTGGACGGCCGGCGCAAGTCGATGCAGCCGATGGCCGAACGGCTCGGGGTCGATCATCAGCGGTTGCAGCAGTTCATGACGTCCTCGACCTGGCCGGTCGCCGACGTGCGGGCCCGGCTGGCATGGCGGGCCGTGCGGGCGGTGTGCCCGCAGGTGTGGGTGGTGGACGACACCGGTTTCCCCAAGGACGGCACGGCCTCACCCGGGGTGGCCCGGCAGTACTCGGGCACCCTGGGCAAGGTCGGCAACTGCCAGATCGGGGTGAGCGTCCACGCTGCCTCGGACACGGCTTCGTGCCCGCTGTCGTGGCGGCTGTTCCTGCCTGCCGCATGGGACGGGCCCGAGGCAGCCGCACGCCGGGCGGCCTGCCGGATCCCCGATACCGAACATCACCGCCCGAAGTGGCAGCTGGCGCTGGAGATGCTCGACGAGCTGTCCGGGATCGGGCTGCGGCCCGCCGCGCTGGTCGCGGACACCGGCTATGGGGCGAACGCCGACTTCCGTCACGGTCTCGAAGACCGGGGTCTGGCCTACGTCCTGCAGGCCGGAGCCGAGATGACCGCCCACGGCGAGGACACCGAACCCCGTCAGCCGGCCTACGGAGGTCTCGGGCCCCGCCCGCGGCCCCGCTACCGCTCCAGGCCCGTGTCCTTACGCGACCACGTGCTGGCCGCCGGACGCCACCACGGGCGAACCCTGACCTGGCGCAGGGGCTCCAGAGCCGCGATGAGCTCGCACTTCGTGCTCCTGCGGATCCGGCTCGCGGGCCGCCTCCCGAAGCCCGCCGCCGACGGCACGATCGGGCTGTCCTGGCTGATCGCGTAATGGCCCGAGGGCGAGGCGGAACCCACGAAGTACTGGATCTCGAACCTGCCCGCGAACATCCCCGCCAAGGACCTCGTCCGCCTGGCGAAGTCGAGGTGGCGGATCGAGCACGACTACCGCGAACTGAAAACAGCGCTGGGGCTGGACCACTTCGAGGGCCGTTCCTTCACCGGCTGGCATCGGCACGTCACACGATTACCCGACACCTTCTCAGGCCGGGCGGACCAGGCGGTTGTCGTGGGCGAAGACCACGGCCTGGATCCGGTCGCGGAGTTCGAGCTTGTGCAGGATCCGCCCCAGATGGGACTTCACGGTCGCCTCCGCGAGGTCCAGCGCGGCCGCGATCTCCGCGTTGGACAGGCCGCGGCCGACCTCGACGAGCACCTCGCGCTCCCGGGCGCTGAGCCGGTCCAGCCGCTCGTCGCGGACGGCGGTGCCCCCGTCGGGCAGGTGCGGACGGAAGTCCTCCAGCAGGCGCCGGGTGATCCGCGGGGAGAGCACCGCGTCGCCCGCCGCGACGTTGCGGATCGCGGTGAGCAGCTCCTCCGGCCTGGTGTTCTTCAGCAGGAAGCCCGAGGCTCCGGCGGCGAGACCGGCGAAGGCGTACGCGTCCAGGTCGAAGGTGGTCAGGATCAGCACTCTGCTCTGCGGGGAGACCTCGACGACCTGTCGGGTCGCCTCGATCCCGTCCGTCCCGGGCATCCGGACGTCCATGAGGACGACATCGGGCCGCAGCTCCCGGGCCAGGCGGACGGCCTGGGCGCCGTCCGCGGCCTCGCCGACCGGTGTCATGTCGGGCTGGGCATCCAGGACCGTGCCGAAGGCCATCCGGAGCAGCGCCTCGTCGTCGGCGATCAGAATGCGGATCGTCATGCGGAGGCCGCCCCGCCGCCGCACAGGAGGAGTCGGGTACGGACGCCCCAGCCGCCGCCCGGAAGCGGTCCGGCCCGCAGCGTCCCCCCGTAGGCGGCCGCGCGCTCGCGCATGCCGGGGATGCCGTGGCCGGGCGGTGCTGCGGCGGGCCGCGCCGGGCGGGGGCCGCTGTCGGTGACGTCCACGCCGACGGCCTGGGCCGAGCACTCGACCAGGACCGTCGCACGGGTGCCGGCGGGTGTGTGCTTGAGGGTGTTGGTCAAGGCTTCCTGTACCAGACGGTAGACGGTGAGTTGTGCGGTGGCGGGGACGTGGGTGTGGCCGCCGCGGACCTCCAGGCGGGTCGGCAGCCCGGCGGCGCCCATCTGGTCGGCGAGCGCCTCCAACTGGGCGATGCCGGGCAGCGGGTGGCGCTCGGCGTCCGGCTCGTCGGGCCGCAGGACGCCCAACGAGCGCCGCATGTCGGTGAGGGCCTGCCGGCCCGTCTCGGAGATCTGCAGCATCGCGGCGGTGGCCCGGTCCGGGGACCTGTGCTGCGCGTACACGGCGGCGTCGGTGAGCGCGACCATGACGGAGAGGTTGTGGGTGACGATGTCGTGCATCTCGCGGGTGATCCGGGCCCGCTCCTCGGCGACGGCCAGCCGTGCCTGCTGCTCCTGGTGCAGCGCGAGCCGTTCGGCCCGTTCCTGCACGGCGGCGAGGTAGGCCCGGCTGGTCCGCACGTTCACCCCGAGGACGGCGGCGGCGACGACCATCGCGGAGAGCGCGACGAAGGGGGTCGGGAACGCGCCGTCCGGTGCCCAGCGCAGGCAGGCCAGCACGGCTCCGCCCTCCACGACGGCACCGGCGAGGAGCGTGCCGCGCCGGCCTGTGTGCGCGGCCGCCGTGTAGAGGGCCACCAGCAGGGCGATGTCCGCGGGCAATTGGACGTCCATCAGCCACTGGACGAAGGCCGCGGCCGCCACGGCGCCGAACACCGCGAGCGGGGCCCGGCGCCGCCACAGCAGGGGGAGCGCCAGGGCGGCGGTGAGCGCCGCGGCCACCGGCAGCTCCCGGGCCGGGTACGTGGTCACGACGTTGAGCAGGAGAAGGATCGGCAGCGCCGCGTCCCACACCAGGGGTGGTACCCGGTCCCGGTGGCGCACCGTCACACCTCTCCGCCGATCGGTCGTCGTGGCGGCCCCGGCCGGGGCCGCCACCGCGTACAGCCGCAGCCTAGGCCGCGGGTCCGCGCCGCACATGAGCCCGGCGTCGGAGCGCACCAGGCAGGGGTACGACCACAGGAGGAGACCCGCCACCTCCCACGGTCGCAGGCCGGCCGCCGGTCCGGGGTGCCCGGTTGCCACTCCGGTCGCACCGCGGCCCGCCCCGGTTGCCACCCCGGTCGCAGTCGGCGGCGACCCGGGACCGATGCGGCGGCGCGGACCCGGCGCCGAGCATGGCCGGGTGACCGAAACCATCACGGGGCTGTCGATGTCCCTTCCGGAAGTCCTCGTCCTGCTGGGTGCCCTCGCGCTGGTGGCGGCGCGCTGGCTCCCCCCGGCCGCCCGCCGGCCCGTCACGATCGGGGCGGGGGCGGTGCTCGTGGCGTCCGCGACCGTGCTGGGCGTGGTGGGGATCCGCTGGCAGCTGCTGCCGGTCCTGGCAGGTGCCGCCCTGGCGTCGGCGTTCGCCCTCCCGCCCCTGCTGCGACGCCGTACCGGCCGACCGGCGTGGCGGGCCCGCTGGTGGCTGGCCCTGCCGGGATCGCTGGCCTGCGCCGGCCTGATCGCCATGGGCCCGGTGGCGGCCTGGGCCTTCCCCGTGCCCGGGTTCCCCGAGCCGTCGGGCGGCTTCGCGGTCGGCACCCGGGTGGTGCAGTGGACCGATTCGCTCCGGCCCGAGAGCTTCACCGCCGATCCGGACGACCGGCGCACGGTCGTGGCCCAGCTCTGGTACCCCGCGCAGAAGAGCCCCGCCGACACCCAGCGGGCCCAGTACCTGGGACGCACGGAGCAGGAGGCGCGCACCGTCGCCGAGGCCCTCGCCGGCGGGGTCGGCCTGCCCGGCTTCCTGGTCGACGGCGTCCCGCGGGCTCGCAGCCGTGCGGTCGTCGACGCCCCGGTGGCCGGTGGGGGAGAACGGTTCCCGGTCATACTGTTCTCCCCGGGGTCGGGCGGGGTGCGGACCCAGAACACCGCCTGGGCGGAGGAGCTGGCCAGCCACGGCTACTTGGTCGCCGCCCTCGACCACCCGTACGACTCCGCCGTCGTCGTCCTCGCCGACGGCCGCACGATCCGCGCCACGACCGCCTCCAGCGGGGACCGGGACCGGGACGAGGAGCTGGCGGCGGGCTGGACCGCCGTCCGGGCCGCCGACCTCGGCTTCGTCCTCACCCAGCTGGAACGGCTGGACCGGGGCGAGACCGCCGACCCGCTGACCGGACGCCTGGACACCAGCCGCGCCGCGGTGGCCGGCCACTCCCTGGGCGGTGCCGCCGCCCTGCAGGCGGCCCGGCAGGACCGCCGGTTCGACGCCGTCGTCGACCTGGACGGCTACCCCCACGGACCCACCGCGCCCGCCCTCGAGCAGCCGGCGCTCGCGCTCACCCAGGAGATCACCGCCGGCACCGACCCGCGCTACCTGCCCCGCCTCACCGACGCCCTCGAGCACAGCACCGCGACGAGCTACCGGCTCGCCGTCCCCGGCGCCGGGCACCTCACCTTCATGGACGGCCCGCTCTACCTGCCGCCGGTGCCCTCGATCGTCGGCACCCTGGGCCGCACCGAGAGCCCGCGCGTCGTCGCCGGAGCCACCCTCGCCTTCCTGGACGCCGTCCTGCGAGGCCGCCCCGGCGACCCGGCCGAAACCCTCCGGGCCTACGGGAAGGTCTACACGGCCTCACCATCAGGGGCTCGGGGAACTGCGAGGCTGACCCCGTGATTTGCCGAACACGCACGTAAGAAGGTGTTGGGTATCGGGTGATCACTCGTTCTTGAGGTCGTCGGCGGGGCGGCGGGCTGCTTCGGTCTCGATGGGGCCGCGCGGTTCGATCTCCTCGCCGGCGGGGCGGGCGGCCATGAGGCGGATCACGGCGACTTTGATCACCGGTTCGGCGTGCGGGGTCTTGCGCTCGTAGTCCCGTGCCAACCGTCTGCACCGCCCCAGCGAGGTCAATGTCCGCTCGACCAACCACCTGCGGGGCAGCACCGCTCGCGCAGCATGTCGTGAACCCGGCCCCAGTACCGTCCGCCGCCCACGCGCGGAACTGAGCGTCCGTCAACGACGAGTCGTAGGACGGCCTACACGCACAGACACACATGATGGTGATCTTCATGGACGGCTAGATCACGGAGATCACCACCGACGCATCACGGCATGCAGTTGATCAATTACCCAACACTTTCTCAGGGGGCAGGCGGCGTGGAGCGGGCGTAGCGGTCGGCGAGCCGACGGAGGTGGGTGACCAGTTCCCCGGGTCCGGTGACGTCGAAGTCGAAGTCGAGCATGCCCAGGTAGGCGGCGAGGGTCTGCACCGTGTCCGCACCGGTGACCAGGACGCAGCTGTCGGCGTCGAAGGCCTCGACCGTGCCGACGGCGGGGTTGATCTGCTCGATCACCGCCGTCGCCGGGGCATGGACGGTCACCCGCGCGTAGTAGCGCCAGGCCGCGCTCGACACGCGTCTGGAGACGTATGCCGAGACGTCGCCGCCCGGCGGTTCGCGTGGTGTGAAACGCGGTCCGGTCGGTGTACGGGGCTGGATCCGGTCGACCCTGAAGGTACGCCAGTCCTCGCGCTCGACGTCCCACGCCACCAGGTACCAGCGCTGCCCCCAGTTCACCGCCCGGTACGGCTCCACCACCCGGCGGGTCGGCGAGCCGGCGTGGTCCAGGTAGTCGAAGCGCAGTCGCTCCTGGTCGCGGCAGGCGGATACCAAGGTGGTCAGCACGTCGGCGGAGACGGACGGCACCGGACGGTCCGTGGGCACGGCCCCGGTGTACGCCGTGAGGGTCCGCACCCGTCGGCGCAGCCGCGAGGGCAGCACCTGCTCCAGCTTGGCCAGCGCCCGCAGCGAGGTTTCCTCGGCGCCGGGGACGGCGCCCTGCGCCGCGGTGCGCAGCGCGATCGTCACCGCGACGGCCTCCTCGTCGTCGAGCAGCAGCGGGGGCATCGCCGCCCCGGCGCCGAGCCGGTAGCCGCCGGTGGATCCGCGCGTGGCGTCCACGGGATAGCCGAGCTCGCGAAGTCGTTCGACGTCGTTGCGGACGGTACGGCCGCTCACCCCGAGGCGTTCGGCGAGTTCGGATCCCGGCCAGGCCTTCGGGGTCTGCAACAGAGAGAGCAGGCGCAGCAACCGTGCGGAGGTATCGAGCATGAGGCCCAGCCTGTTGTGCCATTAGGAACGTAACGTGCCTATATCGAGAATAGTGTCTTACCCATGGAGAGCAGCGGCAACACCGACGCCCGGATCCACCCGTTCCGCATCGATGTCCCGCAGGACGAGCTCGACGACCTGCGCGACCGGCTGGCGCGTACCCGCTGGGGCAGCGAGATCCCCGGCGCCGGCTGGAGCCGGGGTGTGCCCACCGACTACCTCAAGGCCCTGGCCGCGTACTGGGCCGACGGTTTCGACTGGCGCAAGGCGGAAGCGGAGCTCAACGAGTTCCCCCAGTTCACCACCGGGATCGACGGCCAGAACATCCACTTCCTCCACGTCCGCTCGCAGAACCCGGCGGCCGTCCCACTGCTCCTGCTGCACGACTGGCCCTGCTCCTTCGTGCAGTTCGTCGAGGTCATCCGGCCGCTGGCGGAGGACTTCCACGTCATCGTGACCTCCACGCCCGGCACCGGCTTCTCCGGGCCGCTCGGCGAGGCCGGTTGGAACACCGGCCGCATCGCGGGCGCGTTCGTCGACCTGATGGGTCGGCTCGGCTACGACTCCTACGGTGTTCAGGGAACGGGCGGCGGCGCCTGGATCGCCGCCGAGATGGGGCGCCAGGCACCCGACCGGGTCGTCGGCATCCACGTCAACGGCCTGATCACCTTCCCCTCCGGGGATCCTGCCGAGTTCGAGGGGCTCACCGAGTCCGAGCAGGAGCGGCTGGCCCGGCTGGAGGATTTCCAGCAGGACAAGATGGGCTTCAACGCCATCCAGTCCACTCGCCCGCAGACCCTCGCCTACGGGCTGCACGACTCGCCGGTCGGCCAGCTCGCGTGGATCGCAGAGAAGTTCAAGGAGTGGACCGACCCCGCCTCCGAGCTCCCCGAGGACGCCGTGGGCCGCGACCGCCTGTTGACCAACATCAGCGTCTACTGGTTCACCGGCACGGCCGGCTCCTCGGCGAACCTGTACTACGAGGCGGGCCACGACCCGGCCGCCTGGGCCCCGAAGGCGCGCGGCACCGTCCCGACCGGAGTGGCCGTCGCCCTGCACACCGACATCGCCATCCGCCGCTTCGCCGAGCGGGACCACAACGTCACCCACTGGAGCGAGCTGGAGCGCGGCGGCAACTTCCTCGCTCTGGAACAGCCCGAGGCGTTCGTCACCGACGTCCGCACCTTCTTCGGGACGCTCGGCACCTGACACCTAGGGTGTGGGTCTCGACAGTCCACGATCGGCCTGGAGGTGCCGTGTTCCTGGAGATGAAACTGAGTGCGATAACACTCGACTGCCCTGATCCGCTGGTTCTGGCGGCGTTCTACCAGCAGGCCACGGGCCTGGAACTCCACCCGAAGTCTGACGCGGACTTCGCCGGCCTCGAACGTGAGGACGGACTCCTCATCGGCTTTCAACGGGTCGACGGCTACCGCGCTCCGACCTGGCCCGATCAGACCGTTCCCCAGCAGCTGCACCTCTGCTTCGACGTCGCGGACCTGGACGAGGCCGAGGCCCGCCTGCTGGAGCTGGGCGCGGGCAAGCCGGTCCATCAGCCCCACGAGGACAGGTGGCGGGTCCTCACCGATCCTGCTGGACACCCGTTCTGCCTCACCAGAGGCTGATCGGGGGTCAGCGGGCGGGACGACTCGGGACGACGGGGTGTGACGACGACCGGCGTGGGTGTGTCGGTGCCGACCCGGAACTCTGCCGTCCGGCACGGTGGGGCGCAGTGTGCAGCCGTCCGCGCGTGACGGCTCCCAGGGCACCTGTGAGGGGTTCGCATGTCCGAGAAAGACGCCTCCCGGACCAGCCGTCGTACTGTTCTGCTGGCCGCCGGATCGGCCGGAGCCGCGCTGCTGACCGCGGCCTGCTCCGGCCCGGCCGGGACCCGGAGTGCGGCGGGGCAACCGTCAGCCTCGCCGCCCCGCCCGTCGGGCAGCGGCAGCAGCGGCCCGGCCTGCGTCCTCACCACCGAAGCGGGCGCGGGCCCGTACTACGTGGACCTGGACCGGATCCGGTCGGACATCACCGAGGGCCGGAGCGGAGTGCCGTTCCGGCTGGACCTGACGGTGGTCCGGGTGTCAGCGGGCTGCCGGCCGCTCGCCGCCGCGAGCGTCGACGTGTGGCATGCCGACGCCTCCGGCGCCTACTCCACCGGCGGGGCAACCTTCCTGCGCGGCACGCAAGTCACCGACGGCGCCGGCCGATGCGTGTTCCGGACGATCGTGCCCGGCTGGTACGCGGGACTGGCGCCGCACATCCACTTCAAGGTGCACCCCGACACCCGTACCGAGACGACGTCTCAGTTCTTCTTCCCCGAGGACCTCCTGCTGAAGGTGTACGCGCTCCAGCCCTACGCACGCCGGCCCGCACCGAAGCACCCCAACCGGCGGGACAGCCGCTACAGGTCCGCCGGCACCGCCATGACGCTGGCCCTCGCGCCGGACGGCGACGGCTACCGTGCCGCGTACACCGTGGGAATCGCCTGAGCCACGTACCCGCCGTCCGGCCGTCCCGACCAGGATGCGGGTACCGTCTAGGCCTCCAGGACCTCGTCGTAGAAGCCGCAGAAGGCTTCGGCGGCCTCCCGCCAGTTCGGCAGGTCCGGCGCTCCGGTGGCCGTGGACAACGCGGGCCGCGGGGGCGCGGCGACGGCCCGCTGCCAGCTCCGTACGGCCAGGTCGTCGTCCCACGGGTCGAGGACCGCGGAGCCGTCGAGCAGCGTCCGGTAGCCCTCTGCCCCCACGGGCGGCGGGCTGAGGATCCGGCACCCCGTCTGCGCCGCGGCCACCAGCACACCGCTGGACCACACCCGCCGGTACGGCAGAGCGACCCAGGCCACGCGTTCCAGGAGCCGGACGAACTCGGGCCACGGATGGAACCCCGGGAGGTACTCGACCTGTTCGTGGGCGGACGCGAGCCGGGTGAGGACCTGATGGGTGGCCGGGTGGTCCGGATACCCGGCGATCAACAGCCGCTGGTCGCCGGTGGCGTGCCGGACGAAGGCCTCGGCGAAGGCCGCCGTGCGCTTGTAGGGGCGCAGCCGGCCGAAACAGCCGATCGTCGTCCGGCGTGCGGCCCCGCCGGCTCCCGGGCTCAGTCCGGGGTATCGGGGGTGGGGAAGGTACAGGGCGGGCGAGGGGAGCGCGCCGCGGATCTGCCGTGCGAGGTGCTCGTGTTCCTTGGTGAAGAAATGGACGCCGTGGGTGAGGGAGTCGACCGCGTCGATGAACGACACCGTCCCGTTCGCACCGGGCTCGTGCGGCGCCAGGTCGTGGACGGTCTGGACGAGGCGGGCGCCCCGCGCGGTCATGGCCCGAAGGAGATCGAGCGCCTGGGCGTCCCCCAGCAGTCGGCCGAGCATCTCGGGCCAGTGCACGTGCACGATGTCCGGTACGTCGCGCAGGAGTGCGTCCCGTACGCGGCGGGAGACATCTGCTGCGGTGAACCCGGGCTCGTCGCGGCACAGTCCGGGCCGCATGACCTCGATGCCCAGTGCCGCCAGATGGCTCTCCTGCAGCCGCACGTAGTCATTCCACGCGCAGGTCTCAGGTATCTGCAGCACTCTGGGTGCGCTCACTCTTCTCCACCAACTCGTCGCGGCCGGGACCTTCGAAGATCTTCAGACGGAGTCTCACGGACGACGAGCCGCCCCTGCGCGACGGACGCCGCGTGCCGCCTTGCGCGGTGTCAGGGTCAACTCCTGACTTCAGGGCGTGCTACGTGGTCCACGGCCGGAGCTTCTCGGGGTTGCGCACCGCCCAGATGTGCGTGATCCGGCCGTCTGCGAGGCCGAACGCGGCCACCGTCACGGTGGCGCCGCCGTGCTGCGCCACCAGGCCGGGCCGGCCGTTGACCGAACGCTCCAGGAGCGTCATGCCGGGTGCCCTGCTGCCGATCTCGACGATGTAGCGGGCGATCCGCTCGCTGCCTGCCACCGGATGGAGCACCGCACCGACCTTGCCGCCGCCGTCGGCGATCATCGTGGCATCGGGGTCGAGCAGGCCGACGAGGGCGGCGATGTCCTTGGCCTCCCATGCCTGCTTGAAGTCCCTGATGACACCGGCCTGTCGGTTCGTCGGAGCCACAGGGGTCCGGGCCTCACGGACGCGGCGGCGGGCCGACGACGCGAGCTGTCTGCACGCCGCCGGGGTGCGGCCGACGATCTCGGCGACTTCGGCGAAGGGGTACCGGAAGACGTCGTGCAGGATGAACGCGACCCGTTCGGCCGGGGTCATCGATTCGAGCACCACGAGGAAGGCCATGTCGACCGACTCGTCCAGGGTGACCCGGTCGGCCGGGTCGGCCGGGTCACCTCTGCCGTCACCCGGCCGCCCGTGCATCCATTCCGCACGGTCGGGCAACGGCTCCGGGATCCACTCGCCCACGTAGCTCTCGCGCCGCGCCCGCGCCGAGCCGAGCAGGTCGAGGCAGATGCGACCGGCCACCTTCGTCAGCCAGGCCCCGGGGGACTCGATGGCCTCCTGCCGCTCCCGGGACATGGCGTACCAGCGGGCGTAGGTCTCCTGAACGGCGTCCTCCGCCTCGGCCAGGGAGCCGAGGAGCCGGTAGGCGAGATTGATCAGCTGCCGGCGCTCGCCCGTGATCGCGCTCAGGCTCGGATCGAGGCGGCCGCGTCCGGACGCGCGCTCGGACACGGGCCCGGACACGGTCTCGGGCTCGGATCTGGTGGTCATGGTCTCGACGACTCCCCTGTTCGCTTGTCTTGATCTTCCCCTCACCATGTTCGACGAGACCGCGACGAAATGTGAGGCCGGTGCGCCCCCTCACATTTTCGGTGGCTGCGTCGTCGGACTGGTGGGACCTCGGGGCACCGGCCACGGGGAACCACTGTCGAGAAGCAGAGTTGAGAACCAGAAGGGAAGGGCTCACCATGCCCGTGCCGACGACTGAACAGCAGCGCAGCGTCAAGTTCTTGACGTTCATGCGAGCCGCGATCGCCTTGCAGACCGCGGCCATCTTCTTCCAGGCGGCCACCGCCGGACTGTTGCTGTCCTCGCAGCACGGAGAGGCGCTGCACGGTGCCGGCGCTCGCGTGATGTACGCCGCGACGATGCTGTACGTACTCACCGCGATCCTGCTGTGGCGGCCGGGCGGCGGCTCGCCCGTGCCCATCCTGTATTCCGTCGGCTTCCTGGCGCTCGCGTCGGTGCAGGTGGTCCTGGGCATCGCGCACGAGGCGACCCTGCACGTCCCCTTGGGCGTCCTGATGTTCGGCCTGAGCGTCCTTCAGCTGGGCCGGCTGCAAACAGTCCGGCGCGCTCGCGCGGATGCCGCGGCATGACACCCGCCGACCTGCGGCGTCTTGAGGGGAGGCACAACAAGAACCAGAAATACTAGTGAATATGGCCGCGCTGACCGAAAGTCCTTGGCCAATTTGGTGACAAGCGCGCTGATGTTTCATGATTGTGACTGCACGTCACCTTTCGGCGTGCATCGAGGAGGCGGGGGCGCCGGGGGGTCCCCCGTTCACACCGGTCGATTGCGCGGGCGAGTTCTCACTCTCGCCGCGCCCCGCCGTGGCTCCCGTCCCATTCCCGTCACCAAGGCAAAGGCCCATGTCCGCCCAGCAGCTCTCGGACCTCATACGTTTCGCCCGCCACAACTCGCCCTTCTACCAAGACCTTTACGCGTCCCTTTCGCCGCACGCCGACCGCCTCACCGACCTGCCGGTGGTCGACCAGCAGGAGTTCTGGGCGGCCAACACCCTTCACGGCAGCCGGGTGCTGACCGGCCCGCTCAGCGAGGCCACGGTCTACAAGACCGGCGGCACCACGGGGTCCCCCAAGTTCTCCGTCTACACCCGCGACGAGTGGCGCACCTTCGTCACCTCCTTCGGCCAGGGACTCGTGGACACGGGTCTGCGCCCGGGACACCGCGTCGCCGACCTCTTCTACGCCGGGGAGCTGTACGCCAGCTTCCTCTTCGTCCTCGACTCGCTCGCCCACGCCCCCGTGGACAACGTCCGCCTGCCCATCGGCGGCGGCGCGCCGCTGGAGTCGACGATCCCCACACTGCGCGATCTCGCCGCCCAGGTACTGGCCGGCACGCCCACCACCCTGTGCAGGCTCGCCGAACAGGCCATCTCGTCCGGTGCCCGGCTCGACTCGGTGGAGTTGCTCCTCTTCGGCGGCGAGGCCCTCTTCGACGACCAACGGCGTCTGCTGGCCACCGCGTTCCCCCGCGCCGAGGCGCGTTCCATCGGATACGCCAGCGTCGACGCCGGCCTCCTCGGCCGCCCCGTACCCGGCTCCGACACCCGCGTGCACCGGGCCTTCAGCCCGTACTCGGTCGTCGAGATCCTCGACGACTCCACCGATGAGCCCATCACCGAACCGGGGCGGCCCGGCCGGGTCGTCGTCACCAGCCTCTTCCGCCGTCTCATGCCGATCATCCGGTACCCCGCCGGCGACCGGGCCGAGTGGACCGGAACCGGGCCCGGACACTTCCGGATCCTCGGCCGCGCCGAGGAGGGCGTACGGGTCGGCCCCGTCTCCCTCTACACCCAGGACGCGCAGGACGCCGTGGCTTGCGCGGACACCGCAGGGCACGTGGTCGGAATGCAGCTCGTCGTCCGCCGGTGGGACGGCCGCGACGGGCTCGTCCTGCGGCTGGCGACGGCCCCCGGCGACAACGCCTCCGACGCGATCCAGGGTGGCCGGGAGGCGCTGGGCAAGGCGGTCCTCAAGGAGCTGGAGACCGTACGGCCGCTGTATCCGGACAGCGTGCGCGCCGGATTCGTGCACCCGCTGTCCGTGGAGTGGGCGCGCCACCGCGACCTCGCCGTCAACCCGCGCTCGGGCAAGCTCGTCCGGGTCCTCGACGAGAGGCCGACCGCGTGACCACCTCACCCGTATCCGTACGTGAGACCGAGACCGGCGCCGAGGCCGGCGGGCGGCGCGCTCCGCTGATCCTGCGCAACCGCGCCTTCGGTGCCGTGTGGCTCGGCCAGGTCCTCACCCAGGCCGCCATACGCATGTTCCAGGTCGGCGTGTCCTGGTGGATCGTCGCGTACGCCGTGCACGACTCCCGTGGTCTGGCCTCCGGGCTGTTCATGGCCGCCTGCACGCTGCCGGCCGTGGCGCTGGCGCCCGTCGTTGCCGGGGCCGTCGCCCGGTTCGCCCACCGTTCGGTGCTGCGGACCGCCGCCGGCCTGGCCGGGGCCGCCTCGGGCGTCCTCGCGCTGTGGGCGTACGGCGGCGGCCTGCCGCTCCCCGCCGTCTACGCCGCTGCTCTCGCCCTGGCCACCTGCCAGGCGTTCTTCGACCCCTGCCTGACCACCTCGGTGCCCGAACTCGTCGACGACGCCGACATCGAGACGGCCACCGGCTTCGAGCTGTCCACCCAGTCCCTGGCCGGTCTCGGAGGAGCGCTGCTCGGAGCCCTCACCGTCGACCGGGCCGGCGTGGCCGGGCTGGCCGTCGGCTGCGCGGCCGCCTACCTCGGCGCCGCCCTCCTCATCGCGAGCGCCCGCTTCCGCGCGGCCCCGACCGCCGCGTCCGACCCGGCGGCAGCCGCGCCCCCGCGGCGGGGGCTGCGCCACATCCTGGACGAACTGCCCTACGTTCGGCGGATCCTGGTCTGCTTCACCGCGGCGAACCTCTTCACCACCGCCGTGTTCGTCGTCATCCCCCTCTACACCCGCTCGGTCTTCCACGGCGGTGGCGGCACCGTGGCACTGCTGGAGGCCTCCCTGGGGGCCGGCACGCTCATCGGCGCCTTCACCGGCACTCGCGTGCCGGGGCGGCCCACGGTCGCCGGCGCCTACTGCCTGGGCCTGATGTCCCTCGCCCTGGCACTGCCCGGGCTGGTCGCAAACCGTCCGGTCGTCGCGGGCTGCCTGGCCGTGGCCGGCTGGTGCGCCGGGGCCGTCGGCGTCCGCTTCGTGGCCCTCTTCCAGCGCCTGGTGCCGACGGAGGACAAGCCCGGCTTCTTCGCCGTGATGCAGGCCGTACTGGGCGCCTCCCTGCCGGTGGCATCCCTGGTGTTCGGCTCCGCAGGCGACTTCTTCTCGCCCCGGACGCTGTGCCTGGTGCAGGGCGTCGGCCTCCTCCCCGCCGCCTGCGCACTGGCCCTGCTCGGGTCCCGTACGGCCGCGCCACCCACAGCGGATGCGGGCACGGATGCCGGCCGAGGCGCGGCGGAACCCGTCGGAGGCGAGCGGTGAATCCCGTCATCACCCCGGCCACCTGCGCCGACATCGCAGAACTGCGCCAGCTCTACTACGCCGTCTACGGGCCGCACTACCCCGTGGCCCTCGGCACGGACCCGGCCGAAATGGCCCGGCTCATCGAGGACCCGTACTCCCTGTGGCTCGTCGGCCGCTGCGCCGACACCGGGGCCCTGACCGCGTCCGCCGCCATCCACGGTGAGGCGGGCAGTCGCATCGGCCGCCTGGAGGGCATCGCCGTACACCCCGGGCACCGTTCCGCCGGCCTGGCCGCAGCCCTGACCGAGGCCCTGTGCGCCGGGATGCTGGACACGGGCCGGCTGGACTCGGTGTACGCGACCGTACGCACCGTCAGCGCCGGTCCGCAGCGCGTCGTGGCGCGCAACGGGTTCCGTCCGCTGGGCATCCTGCCCAACGCGGTCGATCTCCGCAGCCGCGAGAGCCTCGCACTCTACGCGCGTCACTCCACGGGTGTGCTCGATCGTCGGATGCCCGTCACCGAAGTGCCCGCCCCGCTGCTGCCGTTGCTGCGCACCGCCGAGGCCACGCTCGGCATCGGCTACCCCGGGGTCCGGGCCGCCACCGACCCGCTCCCGGCGCCCGCGCCGCAAGGGGCCGTCGAACAGCTGGAGATGATCGAGGCACCGGCCTTCGTACGCCGTCGCTTCCGCGAGCAGTTCCCGGGCGCGGAGGGCTGGTTCTACCCGCTGCACACCCCGAACGTGCTGCTCACTCCCGAAGACGGCCGGTTCGAGGTCTACGCCTACCTCAACCGCGCCGGAGGGTACTGCTCCCTGCTGACCGCCCACCCCGACCCGGCCGCCGCGGCCGCGTACCTCGAACCCGTCACCCGGGCGCTGGCCCGCGCGGGCGCCGGCTACGTCGAGGCCCTGGTGCCGCTCGCGCACCAGGAGGCCCTCTCGGCCTTCCTGGCCCAGGGGTTCGTCGCCGGGGCCCTTTACCCGGCGATGCGCGCCGACGGGGACGGCTTCCACGACTACGCCGTCCTGTCCCGTTCGAGCGAGCGGATCGACTTCCGCGGCGTCGCCGTCGAACCGCCCCTCCAGCCCTATCTGGACTGCTACGTGTCGGCCTGGGCGTCGGCACACCTGCCCACATCATCCGAGGTTGCCCTGTGAACCCCCATCTCGCGCCGGTCGCCGTACCCGACCCGGCCCTCCTGCCGCACGTGCAACAGCTGTGCGACCTGACCGACCCCTACGCCTGCGGGCCCGCGGAGGACGAACTGTTCGCCGCCGCCATGGCGGAGACCAACGCCTGGCACACCGAGCGCTCCTCCTTCTTCCGCTCCCTGTACGAGGCCACTCCCCCGGCGGAGCCGTACCGGGCGCCCCTCGTCCACGCGAACTTCTTCAAGCGCCACGAGGTGCTCTCCATCCCGCGCGAGGAAGTCGAGCTGCACCTCACCTCCTCCGGCACCACCGGCCAGAAGTCGCAGATGTTCTTCGACAACTGGACCATCCGCTCCGCCCAGCGCATGGTCGCCCGGATCTTCGAGCGCAACGGCTGGATCACCCCCGACCAGGAGGTCAACTACCTCCTGTACAGCTACGAGCCGGCCCCCTCCCTGAACCTCGGGACCGCCTTCACCGACAACTACCTGTGCGATTTCGCCCCGGCGCGCAGCGTCGAGTACGCGCTGCGCAACACCGGCGGCGACCACGAGTTCGACCCCTTCGGCTGCATCGCCGCGCTGCGCCGCTTCGAGCGGGAGGACGCCCCTGTCCGCATCCTCGGCTTCCCCGCCTTCCTCTTCTTCACCCTGGAGCGGATGCGGGCCATGGGGCTGCCTCCGCTGCGCCTGCCCGAGGGCTCCCTCGTCGTACTCGGCGGAGGCTGGAAGGGCCACGCCGACCGGCGGATCGGCAAGGAGGAGCTGTACGCCCGCGTCACCGAGCAGCTCGGCATCCCGGGTGAGCGGATCCGGGACACCTTCGGGTCGGTGGAGCACTGCATCCCGTACATCGAGTGCGACCACCACCGGCTGCACGCCCCCGTCTGGTCCCGGGTGACGATCCGGTCCACCCGCACGCTCGAACCCGTGCCGTACGGGGAGCGCGGCTATCTGCACCTCGTGTCGCCGTACATCACCTCGGTGCCGGCGCAGAGCGTGGTCATGGGCGACCTCGCCTCCCTCCAGCCGGGGGACGCCTGCGGGTGCGAGCTGGAGACCCCCTGGTTCACCGTCCACGGCCGTGCCGGGGTGAGCCGCAACCGCAGCTGCGCGGTGGCCGCGGCGGAACTGATGAAGGGAATGGCGTGACCATGAGCGTGCACCACCACTACTGGCAGGGTTCCTTCATCTGCGACGAGGAGGCCGGGCGACGCCTCGCCGAACTGCCGGCCGTCGTCGAGGCCGCGCTGGCGACGGACCTGGAGACCGAGACCGTCCTGGCCGCCTGCGACGCCCTGGCCGGCGCGCTGTGCGACCCGGCCCACCCCGTACACGGCCGGCTCGCCGCGCACCTGCCGGAGGGCGAGGACCCGGCGGTGCTGGCCGAGCTCGGCGCGCTCCTCGGCCGGCGCGAGCTGACCCGCAAGCTGCGCCGGGAGCTGGGCGGCACGGCTCCGGGCCGGCTGAACCGGGCCGATCCGCGCGAGACGGTCTACGAGGCGTGGGCGCCGGTCGGCCTGGTCGCCCACATCGCCCCGGGCAACGCGGCGACGGTGGCACCGCTGAGCATCGTCGAGGGCCTGCTCGCGGGCAACGTCAACATCCTCAAGACGAGCAGCGACGACACCTTGCTCACCCAGCACCTGATGGCCGAGCTGGCGGCCCTGGACCCCAGTGGTGCGCTGGCCGCGCGGGTCGTCGTCCTGCGGTTCCCGTCGTCCCGGCAGGAGTGGCTGCGCCTGATGTGCGCGCCCGCGGACGCCGTCGCCGTGTGGGGCGGGGAAGGCGCCGTGGAAGGCGTGGCGGCCCATGTGCCGGCCGGTTGCCGGCTGGTGGAGTGGGGACACCGGATCTCCTTCGCCTACCTGACGAGTGAAGCCTGGTCGGATGCCGTGACGCTCGGGGCGCTGGCGGACGACGTGTGCCTGCACGAGCAGCAGGCCTGCTCCAGCCCCCAGGTGGTCTACCTCGACACCGAGGACGAGGGCGAGGTGTTCGCCTTCGCCGAGCGTTTCGCCGCCGTGCTCGCGGCCCGGCCGCCGGCGGTGGGCGCCGTGTCCGCGGTCGGGCCGGACCCGGCGGAGGAGGCCGAGCTGACCACCACCGAGCTGGTGGCCCGGCTGGAGGAACACCTGGGCCTGACCCGGGTGTTCGCCGCGCCCGACGGCTCGTGGCGGGTCATGGCCGACACGCGTTCCCCGCTCACCGCCTCGCCGCTGCACCGCAGCGTGTGGGTCAAGCCGCTGCCCCGCAAGCGGCTGATCGCCACCCTGCGCCCGATGCGCCGCTATCTGCAGACGGCGGGCCTCGCGGGCAGCCGGACCGACATCGCCGAGCTGTCCCGCACCGCGCTGGCAGCCGGCGTCACCCGTGTGACGCCCGTCGGGTCCATGCTGGAGAGCTACGCGGGCGAGCCGCACGACGGCGTCTACGCCCTGCAGCGCTACAGCCGCCGCGTCGCGGTCCAGGCCGACCCGGCCCGCTTCGCCACCACCGCCTGCCTGGACGACCTGGCCCGGCCCGTCGTGCTGCCGCAGCCCGCGGGTCCGCTGCTGGGCAAGGAGGACGTTCAGGAGTCGGCCCGGCAGGTGGCGCGGGCCGATGCCGAGCTGTACTTCCGCAGCGGCGGCAGCACCGGCGCGCCGGCACTGTCGATCTTCAGTTACGACGACTACGACACCCAGATGCACGCCGCCGCCCGCGGTCTGCTGGCCGCCGGCTACGACCCGGTCGGGGACCGCACCGCCAACCTCTTCTACTGCGGCGGCATGTACGGCAGCTTCATCAGCTTCTTCTCCGTACTGGAACGGCTCGGCGGGGTGCAGCTGCCGCTGTCCGCGGGACCGGACCACCGGGCGACGGCCCGGGCCATCATCGACCACGGGGCCGACACCCTCTTCGGCATGCCCTCCTACCTGTGGCAGCTGCTGCACGCGGAGGCGGACGCACTGCGCGCGTACGGAGGCCTGCGCAAGGTCTTCTACGGCGGCGAGCACTTCACGCAGGAGCAGCAGCGCACGCTGAAGGACACGTTCGGCATCGAGGCCGTCCGCTCGATCACCTACGGCAGCACGGACCTCGGCCCGCTGGGCTACCAGTGCACCGAGAGCTCCGGGGGAGTCCACCACCTGCACGCCGACCTCCACACGATGGAGATCCTGGACCTGGCCGAGGACCGGCCGGTGGCCCCGGGCGAGACGGGCCGGCTGGTCTTCACCACGCACGCCCGGCGCGGCCAGCACCTGGGCCGGTACGTGATAGGCGACCTCGGCCGGGAGATCCCGGGCCGCTGCCCGTGCGGCCGGCACGCGCCCCGCTTCGAGCTGCGGGGGCGCACCGGTGACGTGATGCGGGTGGCGACGTACTTCCTCAATCACCGCCGCTTCGTGGCCCTGGCGGAGGAACGGGGCGGCCACCGCGGTGAGCTGCAGATCCGGCTGGACGCCGCGGACGCACGCGAGCGGCTGACCGTACGGGTGGAACGGGCCGGGGCGACGGACCCGAAGCGGCTGCGGGAGGTCTTCCTGGCCGGCTACCCGGAGCTCCGCTCGGCGGTGACGGAGCGGCTGCTGGACCTGGTGGTCGAGGCCGTGGACGGCGCGTCCCTGGACCGCAGCCCGACCAGTGGAAAGCTCCTCGCGGTGGTGGACACGCGCCGCTAGGTCGTGTCGTCACGGCTGCTCGCCGGCCCCGGTCAGCTGACCAGGGCCGGCGGGTCAGCGGGTCAGCGGGTCAGCGGGGCGACGGGGCGACGGGGCGACGGGGCGACGGGGCGACGGGGCGACGGGGCGACGGGGCGACGGGATCAGCGGCGGCGCCCGTCAGGAACAGCTCCAGAGCCGCCTCCGTCATGCCGTTGTCGAGGGCGGCCAGGGCGCTGCCCCGGCGCAGGCTGCCGACCACGCGGGCCCGCTGTTCGGCGCCCGCGTCGAACAGCCATCGTGCGGTCTCGGCGGACAGTTTCACGTCGTCGAGGAAGTACGTGAAGGCTTCGGCGAGTTCGGTGCCCGCGGCCTCCAGTCCCAGGCGCCGGGCTCGGGTGATCGCCCACTGGATCCGCTCGCTCTCCTGGGCCGCCCACGCCCCCGCGGCTTCCCGGTCCAGCTTCCCGGCGCTCTCGGCTGACGCCTCCGTGCCGAGTTCGGGGGCGCGGCCGGCTGCCAGGTAGACGACCGCGTCGCGGTAGGCGCGTACCAACCGCCGCTCGGCGGTGCGGCGCTCCTCAGGGGGCAGGGTCTCGTGCTGGTCGTGCGCGAAGACGCGCACCAAGTCATGGAAGCGGTAGCCGGGGTCCTCCGCGTCCCTGTCGTCCACCTCCATCAGCCCTACGGCGACGAGTTCGTCGGCGGCCGCCGATCCGGCCGGAAGGCACCGTCCGACGTGCCAGTCGTTCAGTCTTCCACCGGCAAGGAGGACATCAGTCCGGCCGCGAGCCGTGCGGGTTCCGGCAGGTCCCGGAAGCTGAGGGACAGGGACGCGCGCAGGCTCAGGTCGTCGTACACCAACCCGTGCAGCCGGACGCGTTCGTCCTCGAGCCGGGCGCGCATCCGCGGCAGCGTCAGGTCGTCGCGTGCCGCCAGCTTCTCGCCGACGATGCGCAGCGCCAGCGGAAGCCGTCCGCAGAACTGCACGATCTCCAGGGCGGTTGCGGGGTCCGCGGCCACGCGCTCCCGGCCCGCGTATGCGCTCAGGGCCGCCAACGCCTGCTCCTCTTCGGGAAGTTGCACCTTCACCGGGTTTCGCCAGGTGCTGTTCCTCACCGACAGGGCCCGTCGGCTCGTCACGAGCACCGAGCAGCCGGGTCCCACCGGCAGAAGCGGCTGGATCCGTTCGGTGGTGTGCGCGTTGTCGAGGACGATCAGCATGCGCAGGTTGTTCGTCAGGCTGCGGAAGCGTGCGGCCCGGTCGTCGGTCCGGCGGGGGATGTCCTCGGGAGCCGTTCCCTGGGCCGCTCCCAGGTCCTGGAGGAACCTGCCCAGAACCTCTCCGCTGTCGCGCGGGCTGTCGGCGTCGCCCTGCAGGTCGACGTACAGCTGTCTGTCCGGATAGTGCCCCTTGGCCCGGTGCGCCGCGTGCAGGGCGAGCACGGTCTTGCCCGTCCCGGCCGCGCCGTGCACAACGATCACCCCGGCCTGGCCGACGGCCGGTTCCCCGGCAGCATGCCGCTCGTGGGGGTCGGCACGTCCTGGAGCCGCTCGACGAGGCCGGCGCTCAGCACATCACGCCCCACCAGGACGTGTTCGGGAGGGAGTTGATGGGGCGGATTCGGTCCGGGGTGCCTCGGCGCGGCCCGCTCGCCCTCCGAGTGACGCTGCATCACCATCGTCAGGTCGGCCGCCAGCGCGACGGCACCCGCGAAGGCGCCCAGCGCCCATTTGCCCTTCAGTTCGCTGAAGATGAAGTCGCCCGAACATCCCGGTCAGGGTCAGGACCACCGCGGTGCCCGTCACCACCAGCCGCTTGCGACGCCCCTGAACATCGATCGCCACCCTGCGAACCTTCCCCCGCGCCAACTGGCCAGACGATCCACGGACCATCCGTGCGTGATGTCCGCAAGCGCGCAATCGAGACAGCCGGTCCAGGAGCGTCGCGTCATCGTCAGGAGGTACGGGCGAGTGCGGCGAGCAGGTGACGCAGCGCTGGGCCGGGCGGGCCGGGCAGTACGGCGAGCGAGGTGGTGAGGGCGGGCTCAGCCAGCGGGCGCAGGGCAACCTGGTGGACGGCGGGCAGCCCGACCACGTCGTAGAACACGGTCCAGGAGGGTGTACCGGCGCCGATGGCGGTGAGCGTCTCTTGGAAGGTGGTGAACGTAGGACCCGGCAGCGGCTCGGCTCCGACCGCACGCAAAGCGTTGGTGATCAGGTCGTGGAACGGCGGGTTGTGCTCCCGTGGAGCGAGCCGCAGGGGCAGGCCGGCCAGCTCCTCCACGTGCAGGACGGGGCTGTTCGCGAGCGGATGCCCCTCGGGCAGGGCCACGTACAGCGGGTCGCTCCACACCGGCAGGAGTTCCAGTCCCGGTGCCGTGTCCAGGGCCCGTACGAGAGCTGCGTCCAGCTCGCCGGAACGCACGGCGGCCAGCCGTTCCGCGACGGGCAGGCGCCGCGGCCGGACCTGGAGCCGAGGGCTGGTGGCCGTCAGCTCGTGCAGGAGGCGGTAGATCCGGTCGCCGGGGCCGTGGACGGTGCCCAGCCGCAGGACCCCGTCGTCGCCCGAGGCGATCTCGGCGGCCACCTGGCGCGTGCGGTGCGCGGCATCGAGTACGGCGCGCGCCTCCGGCAGCAACCGCTCGCCGGCACCCGAGAGGTGTACGTGCCGGGTGGATCGCTCGAAGAGCACCACCCCGAGTTCGCGTTCGAGGCGGCGGATCTGCCCGCTCACCGCCGACTGGACGATGCTGAGCCGCTCGGCGGCACGGCTGAAGCCGCCCTCCTCGGCGACGGCCACGAAGTACTGCAGCTGCCGCAGCTCCACGCGCCCCTCCGATTGATCTCGATCGGTGATTTCTGCAGGTGCCAACCGCCTGTGGTGCACCGCTTCTTCCCGGGATCGAATGGGAGCCGAACCGAGCGGTTCGCGAGAGGAGCCCAGCAGATGTCCAAGGAAGTCCCGGATGCCGCGTCCGCGCTGGTCGTGCGGTGCGAGGAGGCCGAGCACGTCCCCCTGCCGCACGGCGGAGGCTTTCGCCTGCTGGCGGACGCCGGAGCGACGGGCGGCGCGCTGGGAGCCAACCGACTGGCTCTCGGTGAAGGGGCTGACGGAGCCAGGCCACACCGTCACGAGTTGTCGTCCGAGCTGTTCTACGTCCTGGACGGCACGGTGGAGTTCTTCCTGAACGGCGAGACGGCGTCGGTGGGGCGGGGCGGACTGGTCGTCGTCCCGCCGGGGATGCCGCACGCGTTCGGCGCGGCCCGAGGCTCCACGGCCGACCTGATCGCCGTACTGACGCCCGGCGTCGACCGCTTCGGCTACTTCCGCGCGCTCGGCCGCATCCAGCACGGCCAGGACTCCTTCGAGAGCCTTCTGCCCGAACAGGACCGCTACGACGTGCACTTCCTCGACGACACGGCCTGGCGGTCCCAGCGGGCAGCCTGCTGACGGGCACCCTCGGTCGGTGACGGTGAACACGCACGGCCGCCGCCGGGGCCGGAGGCGCGGGGGCGGGGGGCCGCCGGGCGTGCGGCGGGGGGGGGCGGGGTGGTCGCGGTGGGGGTCCCGGTGTTGTCGGCGT